>DUUE01000176.1 GCA_012841735.1 Bacillota bacterium
AAAAGACCCGGGAGCCGGGCTCACGGGTCTTCACTGCTGGGCTTTTAATCATCGTACTCAATGGGGGCATCCGGCAGGCCGCAGGAGCCGTCGGTGCAACCCGCAGCCTGTTCCTGCGGCAGCCAGCGGTCTATCGATGCACTCGTTACGTAACCAAAATCGGTAGCTTTAAATACCGGACTCGTTTCCCCGCCTACCACCAGGATATTAATCCGTTCCGGGAGGTGATAGGGTGCAATGAGCGCGTCCCCGGGCAGCTTTTTCCAGGAAGCATAAGGTTCCACGCCTTTGTCCGCTTCCGAGCCCACCAGCATCTGGACATAATCATTTTTCCAGTACCTGTCGGCAGTCATTTTTATGTTTTCCGACAGGTGCCTGCTGAATTCCTCCTTGGTGGCAAAACCCTGGCCTTCCTTCAGGTCTTTGGCCACCAGCGGGTCAAGAATAATGGTGGCATTGGACCCGACGGCGGGAAAGGCACCGTAGAGGATATTCAGTTCTTCCGTGACTGAACGGTTGGCAGCGGCACCGGAACTGTTAATGAAGGTCCAGCCGCGAAAAATGCTGACCACGCTTTCTTCACGTCCGAAACCTTTCTGGACATGGAAAGGTTCCCAGACGCTGCGCTCCTCATTTTCCGCCACGCACAGGTTGTTATAGGTATGATTATTGCCCTGCGAACTCCAGAGAGTTGTTCTGTTCCTGGCAAACCCCCAGCAAAGGCTCATCAGTGTCCATGCCCGGCCGATCACGGAGTTGGCTTTATTTACCGCGCTGAAGGCGCCTATACCGGAATTCATGCCGATTTTCTTTGCTATGGGGCCGTTCACCACCACCATGGCTTCAAACGGTGTGGTTGAAGGCATAAAGGAGGACTGGCCAGTAGACGCAATGGCCAGAATAACAGGGAAATATTCCGGTTTGGCTCCTGCCATGACAGCAATGGTGGCAATATTGGTGACAGTGGGTTTAATCAGTTCCCTGGTATCAAAGAGGAAAATTTCGGCCACCACTTCATCCGGAGCTGCGGAAGTGCCCGTCAGCATTTTTCTGACTCTTTCCTCAGTCGGCAGGATGATGGGAGAGCCATCCGTCCAGCCGTTCTGATAAAAGAGTTCCTGCAGGTTTTCTTCCGTATCGGGACCCAGGAGTGCAGGTTTGTCGCCTGCTTTCACAGCGGCAGTATCCTGCCGCTTTTTCGGGCTGACAGGTTTTGTCAGTACCTCAATAATTTCCTCCATGACCGGCCTGCCCGTTACCGGGTCATTACCGGCAATATAAGCATCCAGAGTCTCGGGCACCACGCCAATGACAGGATGCTGCAGGTATACAAAGGGCAGCACCGAGGCAAGTGCATCCCCGTCCACAACCGATTTAAACCCTTCCGTGGACAGGGGAGCCACCGGTATGCCATAACTGTTTTCCAATTTGGCGGCGGACGCAGCGACCGCTACGGCACAGCCCGGTCACCCGGCCACACCCAGGATAACTGCATCACCTTTTTCCTTGATTTCATTCCACAACACCTGGCTGGACTCGTCTTCCATAAACACATTGCCTGATTTTCTCCGCCTGATGGTTTTAACGGAAGGCAGGTGTTCACTGAACCACTTCTGCAGCCGCACCATAAACTGGGCACTGCCGCCAAAGCCTGTATCCACCAGGTATACAGTTTTGTTTTCCAGGGTGCCCAGGCGCCGGGCCAGGGTAATTTCAGGCGCCGGCGGACCGGCTATTTTTTGCCCCTCCGCCACGGGGCTTAAGACTGTCAGGCGAATTTCGTATGACATGCTATTCCTCCCATCTTTTTGCCACTGACCGCACAACACGTTGCATGATTCAGGGAGCTTCAGCAGGACCATTGCTTTTATGACGCAAGATTCATTGCTGTGTCTGAAGCAAAAACAGTACTGTTATGGTTGCCCGTCTCCACCTCCCCGGTGCCGGCCGTCTTTGTGGCTATATTTCCGGCATTTATATTTATTCGGTTCATATTCTGTGAGTTCCGCCGTATTCCTGCCATTTTCAGCTTGTGCCTAAGATAACAGCATTCCCGCCTCGCAAAAAGACCTTCCCGGTACAGCCCGCAGGTGCCGGGAAGGTCTTTCTGAAAAGATGCTATGTTTTTATACCAAAGTTTTGACTTTTGCCGCTGCACCGCCGGCGTCCCGGGCATAAGCATCGGCACCAATGGCATCGGCAAACTCCTGGGTAATGGGAGCGCCGCCCACAATAATCTTAAAACCGCTCAGGCCGCTGTCCCTGATGGCAGCCACCGTATCTTTCATGGCGGGCATGGTGGTGGTAAGCAGGGCGGAAAGGGCCACAACTTTCACATCGGGATTGGCTCTGATTGTATCAACAAATTTGGCGACAGACACGTCCACACCCAGGTCAATCACATCAAACCCGACACTTTCAATCATCAGTGCCACCAGGTTTTTACCGATATCATGCAGGTCACCGGCAACCGTACCGATAATGCATTTGCCAAGGCTAACGGCTGCTTCACCGGCAAGGTGAGGCTTTAAAACATCTACACCCTTTTGCATGGCTTTGCCGGCAATCAGCATCTCCGGAACAAAAATCTCTCCGCTGGAAAACTTGTCGCCAACAGTACTCATGGCATCAATCATGGCCGCAAGTATATCGTTTGCCTGATGACCGGCATCCAGGGCCTCCTGGACCAAACCGGCAATCAGTTTCGTTTTACCTGTCTCAACAGCGGCTTTTACTTCCTGAATTTTGGACATACTTCTTTCCTCCTCTTGAGAATGGTATGCTTTCAGCGGCTTAAAACATTTCCTTGCTCATGCGGTCAATTTCCTGGCTGACGGCTTCATAAACACCGGGATAAACGCTCATGGGCAACCCCATGGTGGTGGAGGGGATGAAATACAGCTTGCCGCAGCTTCTGCAGGCCCGCTCCACTTCTTTCCTGATATTTTCCTGGGTCCAGTCAACCCTGTCTACAAGCCCGTTGTCAATGTCACCCATAAAGCTGATTTTACCGCCGTATTTTTTAATCAGTTCAGGGTTGTTGTTGGTTGTCATTGTACCCTGCCAAATATCAATGCCCATCTCAATCATATGCGGCACCAGGTTTGCTCCGTATGAATCGCTGTGGTGGACAATCAGTTCCACCCCGTTCTCCCGGCAAAAGCCGTAGTACTTTTTATAGGCCGGCAGAAGGAATTCGGCAAACATGGCCGGAGAAAGGAATGAGGAAATCTGGCTGCCCCAGTCGTCATGCTGGAAGAGGCACTCCGGCTTAATTCTTTTAATAATCTGATCAATGCATTTGATTTTATAATCGGTAATAAAGTCAATCAGCTCATGCATTGCCTCCGGTTCTTCATAGAAATTAATGAGACAGTCATCCATCCCCATCAGGTAATGCAACTGTTCAAAAATACCGGGGGCGCCAAAAACGGTAAGAAACTGTTCATTTTTGTCTATTTGTTTTGCCTGTTCCTCATATTGTGCCCATGCTTCCTCCGGTGCTTCCGTGGGCGGGGCCTTAACGACATCTTTCCATTTGGTAATGTCTTTCAATAATTTGTGTTCCTCATCATGTACAGGAAAGGGACCGGGGACATGCTCAGGCCAGGCCAGGGTTACACCCCAGCCGTTAACAACCTGTTCGCCGGGGTTCGGCATCGGTCCGGCCAGTGCCATCAGTGGGTCGCCGATGACAATGCCCAAAGCTTCATACTGGTTAACAAATCTGTCAGGTTTCCCGCCGCGGATGGTTTCCAACAAATTTTCCCTTTTGGTTAACACAGGACTACCTCCTTTTGATTTGCCTATTTTTTCGGGCCGAAAAGCCCTGCTCTGTACGCACCTATATACTCCATGCAATACTCGTCTTTGCCCAGAAGGGCTTCAGTTGCATATATCATCCCCATTAAATCCCTGTTCAGCGGGTCGAGGATCACACTGTCCATGCCTGCATTCATGGCAAGGACGGCAAACGCCTGGTTAACCAGCCTGCGGACAGGCAGATTGAAGGAAATATTACTGACAGCACCGGTAACATGGATTGTGGGATACTGGGCTTTAATCTCCCTAATCACACTGACAATCATGTTAATGCCGTCTTCCGAGGTGCAGAGCATTTCCACCAGCGGGTCGATATGCAGGCGGGACGGGTCGATCTTGTATTCCCTGGCTTTTTGCATGAGATCGGCAAAAACCTGCAGCCGTTTTTCCGCCGTTCTGGGAATGCCGCTGTCATCACAGAGGAGGGCGATGCACTCCCAGTCCGTGTCTGCAATTTTGGGGAAAATAATATCTATTTTGTCCCCTTCCATGGAAACGGAGTTAACAATGCCGGGTTTCTTGCAAAATTGCAGAGCCTCGGCGCAAACCCGTGCACTGGGGCTGTCCACTGCGATGGGAATATCGGTCACTTCCTGCACAAGGTCAATCATCCATTTTAGAGTTTCCACTTCAACGGCTTCCTCAACGGAGGCACAGACATCTATGTAATCAACTTTTGCTTCAGCCTGTGCTTTGGCCAGGTTCCTGACAAAATCAGCATCTTTGGCGGCAATGGCTGTGGCAACTGAAGGAATTGAACCGTTTATTTTTTCACCGATAATAATCATTTCCGTTTACCTCCTTTGCCCGTTTTCGGACATTTTTTAACTTCGCAAATAATATACCATATTCCTGTTTTTTTTTCCAAAACTATTCTCTATCTTTTCCGGCTCGCCCGGGAGCAATCAGCTCCAGATCCAGACCAAAATACTGTTTCAGGATATGCCTGAACTCACTTTCACCGGAGAGAGTTCTTTCTGTCATCCGGCCGCCCTCCGGCTTTTTGAAATGCATTTCAAACAAAGTCATCCGCCCTTCCGGCGTGGGGATGGTGCAAAAACGCGCTTGCTGAAAAAAGGACCCGGGAAATGTGGCCGTATAATGGTGGGCCATCACAAAATCTTCTTCACAACATTCCTCCAGGGTAAAGGCAAACATGGCCTGGTAGCCTGCAGCAGTTTTCTGCTGAAAAATGTAGCCGTATTTGGGATCACGCCTCAGCCGGTAAGTATGGCCGTATTGCTGCTGCTCCAGCTCTTCCGCAAGCAACAGCGGCACCATAATTCCGCCCATGCCAAAACCTACATCTGCCATCCACTGTTTTCCCCCGGCTTCCACCAACAATACCTGATGGGTTTTGGCCATGTATGTTTTCCCGTCCAGAGTCCCCCGCGCCAGCAGGTCGGCAACTTTAAAGCCCAGCGCTTTCAGCACGAAGGAAAACAGGCCGTTCATTTCAAAACAATAGCCGCCTCTTTTTCCCAGAACAATTTTTTTGAACAGTGATTCCCTGTCCAGGCAAACCGGTTTTCCATAATAAATATCCAGATTTTCAAAAGGGATCTGCAGTGTATGTGCCAGGTGCAGTTCATGCAGTGTTTCCGGTGAAGTGTCAGTTTTTCCCCTGTAGCCAATACGCTCGAAGTAGGCATCCAGGTTAAAAAGTTCCTGCCGCACTGGTCAGCCTCCGTTTTTAGTTAATGTGTTGTCATTCGCTTTCCGGACGGAAAATCCTGCTAAAAAGCTGTCTCCGCCTTTTTCCGGTCCTGTACAGCAGTGTTTTCCGGGAAACCGGCTTTTTTTCACCTGCCGGCCCGTCCTCCTGCGGCGGGCGGAAAGTAAGAGCTGCCTCCCGTCGGTGTAACCGGGCAGTGCGGATTGCAGGGTTTCGGCCTCTTTCGTCGAAATGGAGAAGAATATGCAGAATAACATGAGCAGCAGGACGGAAAATACACCCGGCCAAACCGGGCTCACATTTATCTCTAGGAGGCTGGCGCTTATGTATCAATTCAGGCCGGTCACGGACCGGATCCGGCGGATGCGGGAACTGATCCGCGACCGTATCATTGCAGTAGACACGGAAAGAGTGGCTATTCTAAGCGAGGCCTACAGGAAATACGATAAATTGCCGCCTGACATTAAAATCCCGCTGACAACCTATGATATTGTCACCGGCATGACTGTCCGGGTGGAAGATGATGAATTACTGGTCGGCAATATAGGCAAGGAATTTTTAGGCTCGGGTCTCTGGCCGGAATGGGATGCCAACTGGCTGTGGGAAGAACTGGAAGAAATGAAGCTGTGGGAACTGTGGGACGACGGGCTTTACCACCGCACCGACAAATCGGGTGTCCACCTGACCATGTCCCGGGAAGAAATAGATAAATTTATGGCTTGCCGGGAATTCTGGCAGGATAAAGTTATCTCCCGGTATATGGACTCCTGGTCGCCGGACGGGTTTGCAGAAGTGGACGCCCTGGGCGTCCTGGAAATGCCTGCCACCATGCGTACGCGCATCCATACAGGTCATTTGGTGGCGGGTTACGAGAAAATAATTACCACCGGTTATGCCGCCATCCGCAGGCAGGCACAGGAGTGGATTGACGCCCACAAAGGCAATTTAATGGGCGAAGATGTGGGAAAATATCTTTTTTACAAATCCGCCGTCATTATCTGCGATGCGGCCACCGCCATGATCAAGCGCTACGCACAGGCCTGTTTCGACAAAGCGGCCGGCTGCACTGATGAAAAGCGGAAAGCCGAACTGCTGGAAATGGGCGACGGCCTGCTCTGGATCTCCGAGCACCCGGCGCGCACCTTCCGGGAAGCGCTGCAGGCCGTGATTATGTATCAGGTTCTGCTTTACATGGAAGCAAGGCACCCCGCCCTGGCCTTCGGGCGTGTGGACCAGTATACCTGGCCTTACCTGAAAAAAGACCTGGAGGAAGGCCGCCTCACACTGGATGAGGCCCAGGAACTGGTGGATGCCTTTTTCCTCAAATCGAACTGTTTTTACCGTGCCTCCAATCCCAGCCTGGCCGCCATTACGGGAGTGGGCATCACTTACCATCACACCACCATCGGCGGTGTGGACCGCGATACCGGAGAAGATGCCACCAACCCTGTCACTTACATGGTCCTGGAGTCAATGTGCAGGCTGAAATTGCACGACCCGACCATTTCCCTGCGCATTAACAAAAATACACCGGCAAAATTATGGGATTGCGCCATTGAAACCACCAAAGTGGTGGGCGGCCTGCCCCTTTTTCAAAATGACGACGTTATAATTCCCGGCCTGATGCAAGAACTGAACTTTGAGCTGCGGGACGCCCGCGATTACTGTATTATC
>DUUE01000056.1 GCA_012841735.1 Bacillota bacterium
CCGCCACGGACATGCCTACGGCGGCTACGATGTGGCCGCCATGCTGCAGGAGGTCAGCTTCTGGTTTCTGCCCATGCTGAATCCGGACGGTGTTACCCTGGTGCTGGAAGGACCCGAGGCGACAGAACATGCGCAATCGGTCATGCGCATGCTCCGGCAGAGCGACAGGACGCAAAAAAGCTGGAAAGCCAATATCCGGGGAGTGGATTTGAACCGGAACTTCCCCGCCAGCTGGCCGTACCTGGTGAAGGTGGACACTAAGCCGTCACCCGCTTTCTTTAAAGGCTACGAGCCTTTAAGCGAGCCTGAGTCGCGCGCGCTGCATGATTTTACCCTGGAACGCAGGCCCGCCCTCACCATCTCCTATCACCAGCAGGGAGAAATAGTATACTGGTATTTTCGGCAGAGAGGAGCGAGGCTGGAGCGGGACCGCATGCTGGCACAGGGACTGGCGGCTGCCGCGGGCTACCCCTATTACCGGCAGTTGCTGGCCAACGGCGGCAAGTATATGGACTGGGTAATCAGCGAACTGCAGGTGCCTGCCGTGATCATTGAAGTGGGCACCGTGGTCGGCGATCTCAAACAGTGGGACAGGATCTGGCGCCAGAACCGCTATCTGGGACTGGTGGCGGCCGAGTTGCTCTTAACCTTGCCGGACTAACTGGCAAAGCGGAACGTCATGGCATATGCTATAAGCAGAGGTGCTCTTTCCTGTTTCCTGTGCATTGACAGACTGGCTGCGGTATGGTAGAATCTTTGCAAACTTAAGCATGCCTCACCGCCTGGTGGGGTAGAGGCGCGGTGATTCAAGAGTACCGGCAGTGAGAGTGGGGAGCTCGGTGAACTGCCGGGAAAGGGGACACCGCCGAAGCCCATGCAGCCCCGGGCATGCGGCTGGGCCGTCAGTGAAAAACTGCCGGACTGTCACCGGATGTTTCCCTTGGCATGCGGTGAAGAGCTATCTCACGGAAGGGATGAGGTTGTACGACCGACAACTGCGGCCGACAGCAACCTGTCGGCCGTTTCCTATTTGTTGCGAAGGAGGATTTTCATGTTTTTGACAGGCACAATGCGCATCAATGCGGCGGGCCACCTGGAAATTGGCGGCTGCGACACGGTGGAACTGGCAAAGCAGTACGGCACCCCCCTTTATATCATGGATGAAACCCTGATCCGGCAAAACTGTGCCGCCTACCGCGACACCTTTGCCGCCTTGTACCCGGACAGTCTGGTGGCTTATGCGGGCAAAGCCTTCCTGACCACAGCCATGTGTTGCCTGGTGGAGGAAGAAGGTTTGGCGCTGGATGTGGCTTCCGGCGGGGAGATTTATACTGCGCATGTGGCCGGTTTCCCCGCCTCCCGGATGATATACCACGGCAACAATAAAACTCCGGATGAGATCCGTTTTGCCCTGGATCTGGGCGTGGGACGCTTTGTGGTGGACAGCCTGTCCGAACTGGAACTGCTGAACGAAGTGGCGGTTGCCGCCGGAAAGACCGCCACTGTTTTAATCCGCGTCAAGCCCGGTATTGAAGCCCATACCCACCATTATATCCAGACCGGCCAGATGGACTCCAAGTTCGGTCTGGGGCTTGCCGACGGCCAGGCGCTGGCTGCGGTAAAAACAGCCCTAAAAATGAAGCACATCAAGTTTACGGGACTTCATTGCCATATCGGTTCCCAGATTTTCGACCTGAAACCGTTTCAGCTGGCGGTTCATGTTATGATGGACTTTATCCAGGAGATCCGGAAAAAAACGGGGGTTTCCGTCCAGGAACTGGACCTGGGCGGCGGTTTCGGCATCCGCTACCTGCGGGATGATAACCCCTATGCCCTGACCGAGTTTGTGGAACTGATTGTAACGGCAGTGAATGCAAAAGCCGCCGAACACAATCTGCCCCTGCCGAAACTTTTGGTGGAACCGGGCCGTTCCATTGTGGGCGAAGCGGGAACAACGCTTTATACTGTGGGCACTATTAAAGATGTACCGGGTATCCGCCGCTACGTGGCGGTTGACGGCGGTATGACTGACAACCTGCGAACGGCACTGTATGAAGCCAAATATGAAGCCATTGTGGCCAACAAAGCAAAAGCGGCGGCGGAGGAAACTGTTTCCATTGCCGGCCGGGCCTGCGAATCGGGAGATATACTGATCTGGGATATTGAACTGCCCGCGCTGAAAAGGGGAGACCTGCTTGCCGTCCTTTCCACCGGTGCTTACCATTATTCCATGTCCAACAATTACAACCGTTTCCCCCGCCCCGCCGTAGTTTTTGTCCGTGACGGGCGGGCGGATGTGGTGGTAGAACGTGAAACTTATGCCGACATTACACGCAATGATGTAATCCCGCCGCGCCTGCAGCAATCCGTGCGGCAGGCGGCAAAGTAATTGCCGTCACGGCGGGGAAAAATGCTGTGGCAGGGAGGCATTTGGAGTGATACAATGCAGATATAACTTATGAAAATTTTCTCAAACTGCCTGTTTATGAAATTATTTATAATTATTTCTGAGGGGGAAGAGATGTGAAAAAGTACAATGTAGCTATTGTGGGTGCCACAGGGATGGTGGGTCATTCCCTGGTACAGGTATTACAGGAGCGGAACTTCCCGGTGGGGGGACTGAAACTTTTGGCTTCAGCACGTTCTGTCAACCAGGAAATTGAAGTGCTGGGGCGGGTCTACCGGGTGGAAGAAGCGCGCCCTGAAGCTTTCGACGGCATTGACATCGCCTTTTTCAGTGCCGGCACGGATGTAAGCCTTGAGCTGGCTCCGGAAGCAGCCCGCCGCGGGGCGGTTGTTGTGGACAACAGTAATGCTTTCCGGATGGATGCAGGCATCCCCCTGGTTGTACCTGAAGTCAACCCGGATGCCCTGGCCGGCCATACCGGCATCATTGCCAACCCCAATTGTTCCACCATCCAGCTGGTGGTGGCGCTGCAGCCGCTGCAGGAAGCAGCCGGTTTAAAACGTGTTGTTGTTTCTTCTTACCAGGCAGTTTCCGGTGCCGGTAAAGAGGCGGTTGACGAACTGGCGGCACAATCCCAGGCCATCCTGGAAGGCCGGGACGACTTCCCGCGGGAGCGTTTCCCCCATGCCAACGCCAAAGTACAGCAGCAGATGGCATTCAACATGGTACCGCAAATAGATGTTTTCGTTGAAAACGGTTATACCAAGGAAGAAATGAAAATTATCCGCGAAACACGCAAAATCATGAGCCTGCCCGATTTAAAGATCACCTCCACCACGGTCCGTGTCCCCGTTTTTAACGGCCATTCCGAATCGGTAAACGTGGAATTTGAACGTCCCCTGTCCGCCGCTGAAGCCCGTGAAGTACTGGGCAAAGCTCCTGGCATTGTCATCATTGATAATCCTGATGAACTGGAATATCCCATGCCGGCCTCCATTTCCGGCCGGGATGAGGTCTTTATTGGCCGTATCCGCGCCGATGAATCCGTCCCTTACGGTA
>DUUE01000072.1 GCA_012841735.1 Bacillota bacterium
AGGACACTGCTTGTTTACTGAAGCTGCCGACAGGTATAGAACCTGAAAAAAAGCAGCCCGGGACAACAATCCCGGCGCTGCTTTTTTAACTGCGGCTATTCATGGTTGTCATAATCCAAAATACGGTTTTCCCACGTTCGGATTCTCACTTTGTCTTTATCCATGGAGACCAGGTATGCAGGCAGCATGGGTATCTTGCCGTAGCCGCCCGGGGCATTGATAATATAAGTGGGAATGGCAAGCCCGGAAGTAAAACCCCGTAATTTTTCCATAATCTCAATCCCCACTTCTACCCGGGTACGGAAATGCGCCGTTCCTTTGACGGCCTTGGCATGGAAAATATAATACGGCCGGATTAACACCTTCAGCAAATATTGATTAAGCTTTTTCATCACGTGGGCGTCGTCATTCACACCGGCCAGCAACACCGCCTGGTTGCCCAGGGCTACACCCGCCCGGCTTAATTTTTTGCATGCCTGCTCCACTTCCGGAGTAATTTCCAGGGGATGATTAAACTGGGTGTTAACATAAACAGGGAAGTGTTTCTCCAGCACGTTGCATAAACTGTCAGTCACCCTCATGGGCAGTGTTGCCAGCGTCCTTGTACCCAGGCGCTTGATTTCCACATGTTCTATCCTGTCCAGTTCCGTCAGCAGCCAGTCTATCTGTTCATCACTCAGCATAAAGGCATCCCCGCCTGTAAGCAGAACATCCCTGATTTCGTCATGTTCCCGGATATAATCCAGGGCCGCCTGCAGGTCAGACTGTGACGTGATGTGATCGGCTTTGTTAATATTGCGCCTGCGCTGGCAGTGCCGGCAATACATGGCACACTGGTTTGTTACATTAATCGTCAGCCGGTCCGGATAACGATGCGTAATGGCAGGAGCAGGGGAAGTCAGCTCCTCCGCCATGGGATCCTCCGTGCCCTCACTATCCATAAGCTCCGGCAATGCCGGCAGGGACTGGCGCATGATGGGGCAGTCCGGGTTTTCCGGGTCCATCAGGCTTAAAAAATACGGTGATACAGCCCAGCGGTAAACTTCTCCCACTTGACGAATTTCTTCCACTTTTTCCGGCGGCAAAGCAAGCAGTGCCGCCAATGTCTCAACGTCTTCTATCCTGGATCTGACTTGCCAGTGCCAGTCATACCATTCCCTGTCGCCTGCCCGGAAATACTCTTTTATCTTTTCCTGACGGCTGAGAATTTTCTCCCACTGCGAAAAACCATCCGGTATCAGCGGCCTGACATGGAGATAATCCTCAATGCGCGCCTTAAGTTCTGCAGCCCGCTTTGCAGCCAGTTTCCTTTTTTGCTCCCCGTCGTCGTAATACATAAAAAAGCCCCTTTCCTGGTATAAGGGCGGAAATGCATTAACGTAGAATGCGCTGCAATCTGCCACTTACATACTGTTGTCCGTCTTGTCATCCTCATTATATCCTGCAACAATTGTTTTCGTGCTTGGCTGCGTGAATCCCTGCCGGACTCCGGAAGCATATTTTACCGTTTATCAGGCAGCTTACAAAGTGTGTGGCACAGAAAAAAGGGACACCAGTGTGTCCCGGCTAACCTGTTTTCTGCAGAGTATCCCATTTGCCGCAGCGTCCGCCCCAGCGCGCCAGTATCTCGCCGTTTACCGAGATATTGACGATTTCGCAAAGGTTGGGACAACCGTGACATTCAAAGCTGGAAGCCTGATACTCCATGTCTGAAATGGCAAAACCGCGAAACCGGGTTTTTCCTTTTCCCCTTGTTGCTGATTTGGCCAGGAGCGCAGCACCGATAGCTCCCATCACGCTAAAATATTCCGGCACAAAAACTTCAACTCCCAGGGCCTTTTCAAAGGCTGCGCGGATTCCTACATTGGCTGCCACCCCGCCCTGGAACACAACCGGCGGCAGAATCTCTTTGCCTTTGCCCACATTATTCAGGTAGTTTCTTACCAGGGCATCACACAGCCCGGCGATGATATCCTGCACCGGATGGCCCATTTGCTGCTTATGAATCATATCCGATTCGGCAAAGACGGAGCAGCGGCCGGCTATTCTCACCGGAGCCTTGCTTTCCAGCGCCAACTCACCGAACTGCTCAATGGGTATATTCAGGCGTGCGGCCTGGTGATCCAGGAAAGAACCCGTTCCCGCCGCACACACTGTATTCATGGCAAAGTCCACCACAATACCGTCGCGGAGCAAAATTATTTTTGAATCCTGGCCGCCGATCTCCAGCACAGTCTGGACATCCGGAACTATCTGGGAGGCGGCGACGGCATGAGCAGTAATTTCATTTTTTACTGTATCAGCACCCACAATTACACCTGTCAGTGTCCTTGCACTGCCGGTAGCACCCACGCCGCAAATGTCAATATTTTGACCGCTGATTGCTTCTTCCACCTGCCGCATACCTTCCTGGACAACCTGAATCGGCTGGCCGCGTGTCCGCAGGTAGACATCAACCAGCACATTACAGTCATCATCAATCACAACCAGGTTGGTACTGACTGAACCCACATCTATTCCCAAATAACCTCGCAACTAACTCGCCTCCTGCTTTCTGCGCTTCTGCCTTAACAAATCCAAGAAAGCTTCCAGGCGCGTTTCAATCCCTGCCTGGCCGGTCTGTTCATCCAAAAAAAGCGTCATGACCGGAATACCCTTTGCCCTGCTGACTGCGGGCATAATGCTTTTTGCCACAATCTCCGGAATGCAGGTGAAAGGCGCCAGCTGGATCACACCGTCAAAATTATTATCCGCATAACGGACCACTTCTCCCACGCTGTTCTGGCCATGCCCGCCTATCATCTGGTTTAAAAACGGCACTGCAGCAGCCCGGATGTCTTTTTCACCGTGAGCCAGCGCGTTATCACGTGTCCAGTTTGTCAGAAAAATGGAACGGTGCACATAGACGCCCATTTCACCGAGCAGACGTTCAATGTCATGATTGGCGAACGGCTCCAGCACAACATAGATTTCACCAATCAGGCCTACACGCAACGGCTCATAATTATGATCAGCCGGGAGGCTGCGCATTGCCTCCAGGGCGGCGTCGCGCGCGGCTTTAACTTCTTGCACTGAATCAGCCCTGCGAATAGCTTCCAGCCCCTCATTATAAACACGGTTCAGTTGTTTTTTCGGAATCACAAGGGGGCGGAGCTTATGCAGTGTTTCTTCCAGATCATCCAGTGCCTGCAGCTTGGCCCAGGCGACCCGGAACACCCGCACCAGGTTCACATATCCTGTCGGTTTTACCAGGCGATGGACTTTCCTGATGAAATCCAAAGGTTCCACCAGGGGTGGCTCGATGATAATCATATCGACCGGATAACCCAAATCATGCAAGATGCGTTTGTGCAGCTCGCCGTAATAACCGGCTCGGCACGGGCCGCAGCCGCCGGATGAAATCAGCACTTCAGCTCCCATTTCCACCACTTCCAGATAAGTGCCCATGACTATTTTAAAAGGCAGGCAGGCAAATTCGGGAGAATACTGTACACCCAGCGACAATGTTTTTTTAGAAGGAACGGGCGGGTAAACAACCTCGTGTCCCAGCTTTTCCAGCAGGTAGCTGACGACTATATGCGATGTCCCCATATAAGGAAAAGAGATCTTCATTATGCCATCCCTTTCTTCCGCCTGATTAAATCTACAAACGCTTCCACCCGTGTAGCCACGCCGGCTTCGCCTGTATGTTCATCAATAGTAACGGTCAGAAAGGGAATTTTACGCGGGCTGTGCTTTGTTTCCAGTTCCACAAGTTTATTCGTCATCGCGTCGGGTCCGCAGCCAAAAGCAGTTACATGAATAACGCCGTCCACATTCTGTTTTTGCAGGAAATACATGCACGACCAGACTACACGGTTACTATAATACCAGAAAAGGTTTTTGGGCAGTTTTTTGCTCATGCGCCACAATTCCCGCTCCGGCACCATTTCCGGGGTAACCACAGTCACACCGTATAACTTTAATTTCTCCAGCAGTCCCACACTGATATAATTATCGTACAAAGCATACGGGTAACCCAACACAGCCAACCTGATGGCAGACTCGTCCTCTCCCGGCCGGTACTCATACCCCGCATCAAGACAGCCAAAAGCTTCCTGCGGTGTTAAACCATGCAATAATAGTTTCCGGTAACGGGAAAAATTATACCTTGCCCGCCAGATTGCCCGGATAATCCTGATTTTATTGGCGGTAAAGCGCTGCCCGATCCGGTATAAAAACCGGTAGAGCTCCATTTTTCCTTTTTTCAGGTCCAGGCGGGAATCAATAATTTCCGGCAGGCCGCTGACAGAACAGCGGACCATGTCCGGCAGGCCAAGGAATTTGGGGCACAGTGTATGTTTGCCATCGAGGGATACAAGACGCGGCATAAAGAGGATGTCCACTTTATCTTTAAGCGCCGCCACGTGGCCGTGAAACAATTTAATAGGTACACAGGCATCATTGACCGTTTCTCTGACACCTTCATCAAGCAAAGCTTTGTTTGATTCCGGCGACACCACTACATCTACCCCAAGTCCTTCAAAAAATGGTTTCCACAGCGGGTACAGCGTAAAAAACGATAATGTTCTCGGGATGCCGACTCGCACCGCGCCACCTTCTCTCCTCTCTCATAAGTAAAAAAAAACACTTCTGCCCGTTATGTTTTATTCGCGAAATAGTCAAATATTCCTGCACAGTGATCTTAACCACAAGCCGTTCAGCAAGACTCAGGCAACACAAAATTTCTTCTTGCAGACAAAAAATCCTCCGCCCAAGCGGAGGAGTTATCTCTTAGTTATCGCGCGGCCAGACACAAAAACCGGCCTTTTCTTCGGCTTCTTTTCTGTTGATACGTCTGGCTGTGTCCTGTGAAATAATTAAACGCATAATCCAGGAGACACCCAGAAAAACAGCTAAAATAATAACATAACGAGCCAGATCTTCCATCATCCCACCCCTTTCCTGCGAGGCATCCGGCAACCGGGAAAGGCAATTTCTTACTTTCAGTATATGTGCCGTCGATTGAATTGTCAATAAATTTAGACAAGTTACTTTTTTAACTTAAGCTTTTGTTTATGATTTCCCTGATGCCCTGTCTCTGCTTAATCTGTTTTACCACATAATACCTGAACTAAACGGGTAGTTAGTGTAAAGTTATTGTAGGGGTTTTTTGGAGGAATCGACCTTCAAAAAATAGAAGAAAGACTTCACCGTTCCAGCACGGACGGGCAACTAAAAAATAGCCACTCAGAGGTGAAGTCTTATGGAAATAGTTCAACACATAATCAACACATTCCTTTCTATCGCAGAAAAAGTTTTAGATGCTTGTGAAAATGGAGTAGATTATTACAACTTTCAGCGTGATTTACAGGAAGAATTTA
>DUUE01000076.1 GCA_012841735.1 Bacillota bacterium
CCCGCACCTCGAAAACACCCCTGTCCATGTATCTGGCAAATAAACGCCTGAAAGTGGCCAATCTGCCGCTGGTGCCGGAAGTGGAACCGCCGGAGGAACTTTTTTGGGTAAGCCCGCGCAAAGTAATCGGTCTCACAATTAACCCCAAACAACTGAACGAGATCAGGACAGAACGCCTGAAGGCACTGGGGCTTGCAGCCCAGGCCAATTACGCCAGCCTTGAACGGATTATGGAAGAGCTGGAATATGCAGAAAGGATAATGCGTAAAGTGGGCTGTCCCATTTTTGATGTTTCCAATAAAGCCGTTGAAGAGGTGGCCAATAAAATACTTCAGATTGTGAGAGAGGAGCAACAGGATGAAGAATAAGAATGTTTACCTGTTTCACGAGGGATGTGCAGAAATGCGGGAATTGCTGGGCGGCAAAGGCGCAAACCTGGCAGAAATGACCAGAATCGGCCTGCCTGTTCCCCCCGGCTTTACCGTCTCCACTGCCGCCTGCCGTGAATATTTCGACCGCGGGCAGGTTATCTGGGATGAACTGCGGGAAGAAGTACTGGCGGCGCTGGGGAAACTGGAAGAAACAACGGGGAAACTCTTCGGCGACAAAAATAATCCGCTCCTTGTCTCTGTTCGTTCCGGTGCGGTTTTTTCCATGCCCGGGATGATGGATACTGTCCTGAATCTGGGTTTAAATGACCGGACAGTGCTGGGGCTGGCGGAAATCTCCTCCAATGAACGTTTTGCCTATGACTGCTACCGGCGTTTTATCCAGATGTTCGCCGACGTTGTTTTAAAAGTAGACCATTTTTATTTTGAAAAAGCTTTGGAAGACAAAAAACAGTCCTTAAATGTTACTTATGATACTGAACTGGATGCCAGGGCTCTGCAAGAGCTGGTTGAGGAGTACAAGAAAATAGTGACCAGGCAGACGCGCAAAGCTTTCCCGCAGGAGCCGGTGGAACAGTTAATGCTTGCCGTTCAGGCAGTTTTTGATTCCTGGTATAACCAGCGTGCCATAGTTTACCGCCAGATTCACAATATTCCCGACCACCTGGGAACTGCGGTAAACGTCCAGACAATGGTTTTTGGCAATCTGGGCGACGACAGCGGCACGGGCGTTGCTTTTACCCGCAACCCGGCGGACGGGACCAAAAAGCTGTACGGTGAATTCCTTGTCAATGCCCAGGGTGAAGATGTGGTTGCCGGTATCCGCACACCGCTGGATATTGCCAAGATGGCGGAGCTTATGCCTTCCGTGTATCAACAGTTTACTGAACTGTGCTCATTACTGGAAAAGCATTACCGGGACACGCAGGATATTGAATTTACCGTGGAACGCGGCAAACTTTACCTGCTGCAGACAAGAAACGGCAAGCGGACGGCGGCCGCCGCAGTGAAGATTGCCGTCAACATGGCGGAAGAAGGCCTGATTGACAAAAAAGAGGCACTGCTGCGCGTCGACCCGGCACAACTGAACCAGCTGCTTCACCGCCGGATTGATCCGGCCAATAAACCGGAGGCCATCGCCAAAGGCCTGCCTGCCTCTCCCGGTGCAGCGTCCGGCCAGATTATCTTTGAGGCCGACGATGCGGAACAAGCGGCGGCAGACGGCAGGAAAGTTATCTTGGTGCGCCCGGAAACCACTCCGGACGACATCCACGGCATTGTGGCCGCGGAAGGTATCCTGACCAGCCGCGGCGGTATGACCAGCCACGCTGCCGTGGTGGCCCGCGGTATGGGGAAATGCTGTGTTACCGGCTGCGAGGAGCTGAAAATTGACTTAACCGCCAAAACGGTATCCGTCAGGGACCTGGTCTTTAAAGAGGGTGACACCATTACCATTGACGGTTCCACCGGGGAAGTTTTTGCCGGGACGGTGCCTCTCATTGCCCCGGAACTGTCCACAGAATTCAGCACCCTGCTGCAGTGGGCTGATGAAGTAAAAACGCTTGGTGTGCGTGCCAACGCCGATACACCGGAAGATGCGCGGAAAGCCCGTGAATTCGGGGCTACAGGTATCGGTCTCTGCCGGACTGAGCATATGTTTATGTCACAGGACCGCCTGCCCGTGGTACAGGAAATGATCCTGGCAAAAAATGAAGCAGCCAGGGAGCAGGCCCTGGCCAAACTGCTGCCCATGCAGCAGGGCGATTTTGAAGGCATTTTCCGTGCCATGGACGGTTATCCCGTCACCATTCGTCTTTTGGATCCGCCCCTGCATGAATTCCTCCCCAGCCTGGAAGAGTTGCTGGTAGAGGTTACCCTGCTGCGGGAGCGGGGCAATAATCCGGAACTGCTCCGGCAAAAAGAAAACCTGCTTCGCCAGGTGCGGGCCCTGAATGAATTTAACCCCATGCTGGGGCACCGCGGTTGCCGTCTCGGCCTGGTAACCCCGTCTATCTATAAAATGCAGGCAACTGCCATTTTCCGGGCCGTGGTGACGCTGTTGAAGGAAGGCAAATCGGTAGTCCCCGAGGTAATGATTCCGCTGGTGGGCCATGAGAACGAGCTGAAACTGATGCGCGAACTGGTAGTTGAGGCTGCGGATGAAGTAATGGCCGCCTCAGGCAAACGTTTTGCTTATAAAGTGGGGACCATGATTGAACTGCCGCGGGCCTGTGTCACGGCCGATCAGATTGCGGCCCATGCCGATTTCTTTTCCTTCGGCACAAATGACCTGACGCAAACGACTTTCGGCTTTTCCCGCGATGATGCGGAGGGCAAGTTCCTGCTCACTTACCTGCAGGAGAAAATACTGCCGGAAAACCCCTTTGCCGTTCTGGACCGTGAAGGTGTCGGAGAACTGGTGAAAATAGCCGCCGTAAAAGGCCGGTCTGCCAAGCCCGACCTGAAACTGGGCATCTGCGGCGAGCATGGCGGCGATCCCTCATCCATCGAGTTCTGCCACCTCACCGGCCTGGACTATGTTTCCTGCTCTCCCTTCCGTGTGCCCATCGCCCGCCTGGCAGCCGCCCAGGCCGCCATAAAAGGTCAGTCCAAATAAAGGCGTAAATTCATGGCTTAATGTTTACAAAACCCTGTTTACCTGGAACTTAAAAGAATCCGTTTGTAAATATAAGGGTATTATTTCTTGATTATTTGAGAAATAATACCCTGTTTTTTGCCCGGCAGTACTGCAATTGGCGGAAATTGTTAGCTTATGCAGACCGGTTCCTGCTGTGTTATAATCATTTTATTAATATTATTTATCGCCGTTGTAGAAACAAAATGTTTTTCCCTGACAGCAAACATTTACCGGCCAGAGTGCATGTAAAAAAGGAAGGCAGAGTGACAATGAGAAAGGTTCATGTAAAGCAGGCAGTGGGACTGGTGTTGGGACAGGATCTGACAAAGATCGTTCCGGGCGAGTTTAAAGGCGTTAAGTTTAAAAAAGGATATATTATTAAGGAAGAAGATATAGAGGAACTTCTGCAGATGGGCAAGGAGCATGTATATATAGCCGATCTGGACGAACCATATGTTCATGAAAATGAGGGGGCCAAGATACTTGCAAATGCCATCTGCGGAGAAGGTATTGAACTTACCGGTCCTGCGGAAGGAAAGGTCAACCTGATTGCCTCTTTCTCCGGCGTTTTAAAAATTAACCTTGATGCCCTGCATGAAATGAACAGTATCGGGGAGCTTGTGGTATCTACACTCCATAGAAATACTTTTGTGGAGAGAGGTAAAAAGGTTGCCAGTGCCAAGATAATTCCCCTTGTTATAGCGGAGGAAAAAATAGGCCGAATAAGGAAAACTGAAATAAAGTATGGGAAAATGATTGCACTTAAGCCTGTCAGTAAGAAGAAAGTCGGCATCCTGATTACAGGCACTGAAGTGTATGAGAAAAGAATAGAAGACGGGTTTGCCCCGGTGCTGAAACAAAAGATGGAATACTGGGGATGCCCCATAGTGGACTTGCAGTACAGCCCCGATGACATGGAGGTAACAGCCGTCAAAATAAATGAAATTATTGCCAAAGGCGCTGAGATTATGTTTGTTACGGGCGGTATGGCCGTGGATCCGGATGATGTTACCCTGGCTTCAATAGCAAAAGCCGGGTGCCTGATAGAAAATTATGGTTCGCCGGTACTGCCGGGGGCTGTATTTCTTGTCGCATATAAAGATAATATACCTGTTATTGGGTTGCCGGCTTGCGGAATGTACCATAAGGCAACTGTATTTGATATTTTGTTTCCCAGGTTTCTGGCAGGTGAAAGACTGACCGGAAAAGACATCATGGAACTGGCCCATGGAGGGTTATGTATGGAATGCAGTGAATGCCATTATCCTGTATGCCCGTTTGGAAAAGCATAGTGGATATATTTAAAGTTTTTTAGCTACAAATAATAATTATTCGAAATAGAGCCGGGGTATTGCCTTTAGGATTTAAAGCAGTACCCCTTTTTACTCAGCGGGCAACACAATTTTAAGGCGACACTTTTTGTGCAAAAAAGTCGAGCATAGATCTTATCAGTCCTGGTATCATGTAAATACGATAGGAGGGAGCAGATGCTAAATGAATTTAACCAAGTGATTAACTATATTGAAGAGCATTTAACCGATGATCTTTCTCTGGAAGAAATTTCCCGCTATGCCGGGATTTCAGATTACCATTTCAGAAAAGTTTTTTACTACCTTTCAGGGTACTCCATAAGTGAATATGTAAAAAAAAGAAAATTATCGGAAGCCGGTATGGATTTATTGCAGGGCGAGAAAGTAACAGATGTTGCTTTTAAATACGGTTATCAATCAGTGGATGGCTTTACCCGGGCATTTAAAAAGTGGAGCGGTTTTCTGCCTTCAGAGGTAATAAAGAAAGGCATTGGTAAAGTATTCCCTAAAATATCATTTGCCCTAACGGTCAGGGGAGGTATTGATATGGAATTTAGAATTGAAGAAAAACCGGCTTTTTATTTAGCCGGTGTCAGCAAACGTGTCCCTATGCAATTTAGAGGTATCAATAAGGAGATTGTCAAGCTGGCAGAAAGTATAACGGACGCACAAAAAGCAGAAATGCATGCTCTGCAGAATCTTGAGCCTTATGAAATTGTCAACGCATCTTATGAGGCAGACGCCAATTTTCTGCGGGAAGAAGGATATTTGACCCATCTTATCGGTGTGCTGACGACTAAAGAGCAGGTAAGCGCTCAGTTGGAGAAGGTGCCGGTTGCTGCATATACCTGGGCAGTATTCCCCAATGAAGGCCCGTTTCCATCCACTTTACAGGAAACAATGGCCAAAATCTACTCAGAATGGCTCCCATCTTCCGGTTATGAAGTAATCAATGCGCCTACATTTTCTTTTACTAAAATGGATAAAGAGAAAAAAGATTATGCTTACAGTGAGATCTGGATTCCTGTCCGGAAGATTGGGATAAAAAATTAACGGCTGGACCCCGTAAATGTATGGTAGAATTTAAGGTATAAAAAAGGTTATGGCAAAGGGGGTTTTAAACGTGCTCAAAGAGTTCAAAGAATTTGCACTAAAAGGCAATGTGTTGGATTTGGCTATTGCTGTTGTTATCGGCGGTGCGTTTGGTAAAATAGTGTCATCGCTGGTAAATGATATTATCATGCCAATAGCCAGTGTTTTAACCGGTGGAGTTAATTTCTCGCATTTAAAGTTAATACTGAAAGAGGGGACGGGGGATACGGCAATTACCCTTAATTATGGTGCCTTTATACAGAACATTGTTGATTTCTTAATTATCTCGATCTCTATTTTTATTTTTATAAAACTGCTGAATAAATTTAAGCGGGAGAAGAAGACTGATGTGCCTGAAGAAGAAACACCAAAAGAATCCGATGAAGTTTTGCTTCTGCGGGAAATCAGAGATCTGTTAAAAGCGAGATGAGCAAAAACCCTGTCTCATCATCTTGAAACAGGCGTTCAGACATAAAACAATCAACTCTATTGGGCAGGGGTACTTTTGGTGCCTGATTTGCGTGTCAAATTCATCTTTGTTTTCAAGGCAAAAATATAGTATAATGTGATAGATTTTATAAAGGGGGTGTGCAGGATGTACGGTTCTGCCGGAATATGCAGGGCTTTTGCCTGTGTTGTGCCAAACGCATTTCGGATCAGGGAGAGGTGTGCCCACAGGCAAGTAAATATTATTCCGGAGAAGATACATTCCTGCAGCTGACCGGTTATTATGAAGTGAAATACGAAGCGACAGCGGATGAGTGTATCTCCTGTCGCTTTTTATATTTCTTTTATTTTGCAAGCTTTGCCGCATAAGTTAAATCTATAGAGAAAGGACCAATAAAATTGCATACTGAACAGCTTACTCACAGGGGAACCCCCTTGTTTGACAAAAAGATTGTTTTATTCCTGATCAGCCAGAACATATCGCTGTTTGGCTCTTCCGTTGTCGGCTTCGCCATTGTCTGGTACATCACCCTGGAAACATCATCAGGTCTTTGGTTAACCCTGGCCACAGTCTGTGCCATGCTGCCGCAGGTGGCAATCTCCCTGTGGGGAGGTGTCTGGGCAGACAGGCATAACCGCAAATACCTTATCATGCTGGCCGATGCCTTTATTGCCTGCGCAACGCTTGGCCTGGCCATTGCTTTTCTCGCCGGCTTCAAGCACCTGGGGCTGCTGCTGGCGGTAGCAGCAGTACGCTCACTTGGTGCCGGTATCCAGACGCCGGCAGTAAACGCCATCTACCCGCAGCTTGTCCCCCAGGAGAACCTTACCAGGATACAGGGGATCAATCAGACTTTAAGCTCCGTTCTGATGTTGTTGTCCCCTGCTGTTGGCGGGGTGATACTGGGTTCGTTGGATATTGTGTGGGCTCTGCTGCTGGATGTGGTGACGGCGGCCCTGGCAATCCTTATTATCAGTTTTATTAAAGTGGAAAAAATCAGGAGAGAAGACGCTCCTGCATCCCTGTTTGCTGAACTACGGCAGGGTATTGTCTATACTTTTCGCCATCCGCATTTGCGCGGTATTATGCTTTGCTTTGCCTGCTCCTTCTTTTTGGTTACTCCGGCTGCCGTATTAACGCCGCTTTTGGTTGAAAGGAGCTTCGGCAGCGACGTATGGCGGCTGACGGCGAATGAAGTGGCCTGGACGGTAGGTTCGCTGGTTGGCGGCGTGTACGTTTCGGTCCATGGCGATTTTAATGACAAGATTCGTACCATTGCTCTTTGCCTGGTAGCTTTCGGGGTCACATTCGGCCTGCTCGGTGTGGCCGGGAATTTCCCGTTATATTTGGCTATTATGGGAATTGCAGGCTTCTTTATGCCGGTTATTGCCACGGCACAGACAGTATTTATCCAGGAAAGGGCGGAGCCCGCCATGCTGGGGAGGGTATTTTCCATCGTGCAGATTATTGCCGCCAGCGCCATGCCGGTTGCCATCCTGCTTTTCGGCCCCCTGGCTGACCTTGTTTCTGTGGAAGCAATTCTGATAGTTTCCGGGGTGCTTCTGGCTTTGACCGGAGTAGTGTATTACCATACGCAAAAACATATTTAAAATCATAGTGTAAAATTGTTGTAGGATAAAAATAAACAAGAGATCATCCTTTTGGTAAAATAGAATTACCACAATCTACACACCAAAGGAGGGATCTCTTGTGAATACTATTTTACACCAAATCTGCG
>DUUE01000217.1 GCA_012841735.1 Bacillota bacterium
AGTACAGGATGATATTATTCTGAGAACAGAACAAGGAGGGGTTTAAGAAAAAACGGTTAAATGCACAAAGCACTTGCGGTATAAGCAGCGGCAGTAAGATCGGTTGTTTTTACTTGATTTGCATTTAATCAGTTTTAGTGGGGTTAATAGCATTGATTAAAGGAGGAAATAAAAGTGAAAAAAGTAGGTCTGCTGTCTTTAACCGGTTTATTATTAGTCTGCATGCTTTTATTTGGTTGTGCACAGCCAACGGAAGAAGGAGAACCAGGCGATGTTGAATCAGGAGATATCGCCCCGGATGAGGTGATTGAACTTGATTTAGCATACCACTCTTCTGAGAATATTCCTCCGGGAGCTGTAACCTTAAGGGCTGGCGAAAGAATAGAGGAATTAAGTAACGGTAGAGTTAAGATTAACAATTATTTCTCGGCTTCTCTATTAACTCTAGATGAAACTTTGACGGGTGTATCATCTGGCATGGCTGATATCGCATTGGTTACCCCGTCAACTTTTCAGGAGCAATTTGATTTAATTTCGGTTTTTCAGCGGCCTTTCATTGACGTGCCTAGTCTAGAAGTGTGTGGAAAAGCTTTTACCGAATTACTGGATGCTGTGCCTGAAATAAACGAGGAATTGGCACAGAAGAATATAAGGGCAATCGGTGTCTGGCCATTACCCAGTTCCCATTTGCATTCCAAACAGGAAATCAGGGTGCCCGATGATTTAAAAGGCCTGCGGATCAACCTCCAGGGAGATGTGGCACGCTGGTTTGAAAGTATGGGTGCCGTACCTGTTCAACTATCTGCAGGGGATATGTATATGGCCATGGAGAGAGGGGTCACCGATGGCATCTTCTGCCACTGGTCAGCTTTTAGAGCTTTTGCCCTCCATGAAGTTACAACGCACAATACGGTAGTTGGGGGAGGAGCCAACCTTGACTTTATGACCTATATCATAAATCTTGACACCTGGAATAGCCTTCCCGCAGATATTCAGGAAATAATTGTGGAATCGTATCGCCAGGCATGTGAAGAAATTATCGGAGAACAAAATCGGGAGATTGCGGAAGGTATAGAGAATGCTAAGGCCTCCGGTAATACTTTTATTGAGCTTACTCCAGAAGAGTTGGAGCTATGGCAAAGTTATGTAGATCCAGTTAACGAGGCATGGATAGAAAAAGCGGAAGCCAAAGGTTTGCCGGCAAGAGAGACCTTTGAGCAGCTGAAGAGCCTGCTTGAAAAGTATAACAAGTAATCAGACAAAGAAGCTGGTATTAGGAAGTTGTATCATAATCGTAGCCATGATTTTTAATGAGTGAAAAGGTTATGCTATCGGCCATTTTAAATATGGTTCGATAGCATAACCTCCTTTAGAAAATATTCATTTTTTTATTTCCATGTTGGCTACTTTTAGGCGAACCGTTTTACGGGGGAAGATTATTAAAATAATTTTTATACAATTATGTGAGTTCAGGAAGGAGGACGAGGATGAAAAGGGTTATCAATGTAATAAAAGCGATAATCCAAGGAAGCGGTTCACTTGGAAGTTATCTGTTGATCGTCATGATGCTAATGAGTGTTGCCGATGTCATTTGCCGTTCCCTCTTAAGAATAGCGATACTTGGTGCCTACGAGTACTGTGTAATGCTGTTAATAGGTGCGGCATTTTTAGGATTTGGATCTTGTACTTTGCATGGGGAACATGTTACGGTGGATCTTGTCATCGGTTTACTGCCCAAAAAGATTAAATCGTTCCTGGGACATCTGGATAATTATTTAACAATCGGAGTTGCTATATTAATAGCAACTCGCTGTATTGTCCAGGCATCCATCTATAAGGGGACGGACATCGTATTCCCGATAACCGGTGTGGCAAAGTACCCCTTCCTACTAGTTATTGCTTTAGGTTACTTCTTATTGCTATTAGCGGTTATACTGAAAGAGTTTTATTATAAAAAGGAATATTGATAGGGGTGTAAAAATGAGTCCAGAAGTCATTGGAATCATCGGTATAGTATTTCTCCTTGTTTTAATGTTTTGTAATATCAAGCTTGGTGTTTGCTTTATCATTGTCGGTTTTTTGGGCTATGCACTGATTTCCGGTTGGGATAAAGCGCTGCTGATGGTCGGTTTGGAGCCATTTGCCCAGATGAATTATACTTTTACTGTTGTACCATTGTTTCTGCTCATGGGGGCAATAGTGGCTGCTTCCGGTATAAATTCAGACATGTACCTGGCTGTTCGAAAATGGATCGGCCATATCCGGGGAGGCCTGGCTATGGCTACCTGCGTTGCCAGTGGAATTTTTGCCGCTCTTTGTGGGACGAGCCTTGCCGGTGCTGTGGCGATGGGCAATGTGGCTTATCCAGCGATGAAAAAGTATAATTACGATGATCGATTAGCGGGTCCTGTTATCGCTGCCGGCGGGACA
>DUUE01000296.1 GCA_012841735.1 Bacillota bacterium
AGCGGGGTTGTGGTTATTTCGGAATCGCATCAGGCTATCCATACCTGGCCGGAATATGGCTATGCCGCTGTGGATGTATTTACCTGCGGCGACAGGGTAGATCCCTGGGTGGCATGCAACTATCTAAAAGTTAACTTTGCTGCTGGCAACATGGACGCACGGGAAATCAAGCGCGGAATTTTTCAACATGAAGCCTCCGGACAGGCGAAAGTAGCGAACTTCTGACCGAAAGGGGGAAGCCGCAGTGAAAGCACCGCCCTGGAAATGGTTTATTGAATATACCCATCCTAGCCAGGCGCACATGCATGCAGTGGAAGATTATCTTTACAGCGGTAAAACCGAATATCAGACCGTGGAAATAATTGACACAGAATTTTACGGCCGTTGCCTGATTCTGGACGGTAAGATCCAGTCAGCCGAGTATGATGAATATATTTATCACGAGGCTTTAATCCAGCCGGCCATGACAATGCACCCCGCTCCCAGGAACGTGATGGTGGTTGGTGGCGGAGAAGGGGCAGTTTTGCGTGAAATCCTGCGCCATCCCACAGTGGAGCATGTTCTGATGGTGGATATTGACCGGGAAGTGGTCGAACTCTGTAAAAAATATCTGCCTGAATGGAGCCAGGGTGCA
The DNA here is from genome assembly GCA_012841735.1 of Bacillota bacterium. GTDB lineage: Bacteria > Bacillota > Dethiobacteria > Dethiobacterales > Dethiobacteraceae > DUUE01. The sequence goes on from DUUE01000296.1 coordinate 635, forward strand.
TTCGAACACCCGAAAGTAAGCGTCCTTCACCAGGATGCGCGTGCCTATCTGGAAAACAGCAGGGAAAATTTTGATGTGATTTTTATCGACTTGCCCGAACCGGTGGACGGCGGTCCTGCTTACTTGCTTTTTACCAGAGAATTTTATCAGATTGTTGCCGACCGCCTGCAGGCAGACGGCATTATTGCATTGCAGGCCGGATCATACAACCCGCGTATGATTGAATGTCATGCAGCCATCTGCAACACGCTGGCCACAACTTTTCCCATTGTCCGCTCCTATGCAACGTTTATTCCTTCATTTGACGTGGAATGGGGGTTTGCTGTGGCGGCAAAAAACTATGATCCCCGGCAACTCACACCTCACGAGATAGACAAGCGTTTGGCAGAAAGAAAAATAACAGCATTGAAATACTATGACGGAGAAACCCATTTGTCAATGTTTTCTGATCCCAAGCATATCAGGCAGGCCATCAGCCGGGACAGGCGGATCATTGCTGATGACCGGCCGCTCTTGATCTACTAGTCTGCGTAAGGAGTGGTGATGGTGGAAAGAACATTTGTGATGGTAAAACCGGACGGCGTGCAGCGCAATCTGGTCGGTGAAATCATCGGCCGTTTTGAACGCAAAGGCTTTAAACTGGCCGGATTGAAACTGATGCAGATCTCCGGTGAACTGGCCGCCAAACATTATGCCGAGCATCAGGGTAAACCTTTTTATGAGGAACTGATCAGTTTTATCACCTCGGGCCCCGTGGTGGCCATGGTCTGGGAAGGCTTAAATGCCGTTTCCGTCATCCGCAGCATGATGGGTAAAACCAACCCGGCGGAAGCCGCACCCGGGACGATTCGCGGGGATTTGGCCATGTTTATGGGCAACAATGTCATTCACGGCTCCGATTCTCCTGAAAGTGCGGAGCGGGAAATAAATCTTTTCTTTACACCGGACGAGCTGCTTACCTACGACAAAGCAACTGATTACTGGCTGTACGGCAAATAATACACAACACAACCCCCTGCCTGCGGGAAGAGGCACAGAAAGAGCAGGAAGCAGCTCCTGCTCTTTTTTTGTGCGCGGGCGGCGGCACAGGTGGCGTATAAGCTTTAATTGACATAAGATATATAGAAATATCAGCATGAAAGGTGTTGGCAGATGGGTATCAGACCTGTATGCTGCTGTCCGTATTTCTCAAACCAGGCAACAGAGACAATGGAAATACCTGAAGATCCACCATTTACTTTTTTCGACATCCTGCAGGTTGATGTAACTACAACTCTACCCGGCGAAAGAGTAAGGCTGGGGGCAATGGTTGAAGCTTCTTACGAAGCTGAAAGTGCGCCTACAACTTATACGAGCCGCTTAACCTTCAGGCTGGTACGGACCGGGTTCGGCCAGTTAATGGAAGCTGATTGGCATGTAGTCGGATTCGTAAAGCCGGCAGGTGTGACCTCTGTCTTCAGAAACATCCAAAATTTAGCCTGGACTGACATACCCGGAGCTCCGGGCACTTACACCTATATCCTGCAAATCCGGCGTGGTGCAGGTGTTTTTGAAGGCAACATCGAGAGTGTAAGCGTGAGGGCAAGGCACTTGGATGCCATTGTTTTTCCGCCGCTGCCATAGGCAGCGCTTTTTTTGTCCTGTCGGCCGGCAGTTGCCTGCGCCGTTTCGGGCAGTGCGTCCTGTTGCTTTCAGATTGTAACTTACCAACCGCCGCCCGTTTCTTTTTCTGGACACAAGCGGAAGGCTATAGTATAATATAGCTATTATTCACGAACCGGTGTGCCACAATGGAGGGTGACATAATGGATAAGACAATTACTCTTTACGATACAACACTGCGGGACGGCTCCCAGCGGGAGGGAATCTCCTTTTCCGTCAGCGACAAACTGAATATTACCAAGCGTTTGGATGCTTTCGGAATTGATTATATTGAAGGCGGCTGGCCGGGCTCCAACCCGAAAGATATTGAGTATTTCCGTACAATACGGCAACTGGAACTGAAACATGCCAAAATTACGGCATTCAGCAGTACGCGCCGTGCAGGCATCTGCGTACAGGATGACCTGAATATCCGCTCCCTGCTGGCTGCGGAAACCCCGGTGGTGACCATCTTCGGCAAATCCTGGGACTTTCATGTGACTGAAGCCCTGGGAACAACACTGGAAGAAAACCTGAATATGATTTATGATACTGTGGCTTATGCCAAGGACAGGGGACGGGAAGTAATATATGACGCCGAGCATTTTTTTGACGGCTACCGCGCCAATCCCGATTATGCCCTGGCCACTATCCTGGCTGCGGAGCGGGCGGGGGCCGATATTATTGTCCTGTGCGATACCAACGGCGGCATCATGCCTTTTGACCTGCAGCAGATTATTATGCATGTCCGGTCGCTGACAAAAGCAAAACTGGGCATTCATGCCCATGACGATGCCGGTATGGCGGTCGCCAACTCCATCATGGCAGCCAAAGCAGGCGTGCAGCAAATCCAGGGGACGATCAACGGCTATGGTGAGCGCTGCGGGAATGCCAACCTCTGCACCATTATTCCAAACCTGCAGCTGAAACTGAACCTGCCGGTGATACAAGCGGAACAGCTGGAGGAGCTGACACAGCTTGCCCGGTATGTGGCGGAACTGGCCAACCTTGCTCCCCAGGAACAGCAGCCGTATGTGGGGAGCAGCGCTTTTGCCCATAAGGCCGGTGTCCATGTGGATGCCGTCATGAAGCATGCGCATACTTATGAACATATTCAACCGGAGCTGGTGGGCAACAACAGGCGCTTCCTGCTTTCCGAGCTGTCCGGCAAAAGCAATCTGCTCCTGAAAGCACAGGAGAACAATTTCGACCTGTCCAAGGAAAACCCGCAAACAAAGGCTTTATTGGATAAACTGAAAGAACTTGAATTCCAGGGGTATCAGTTTGAGGGCGCCGAGGCGTCTTTCGAGCTTCTGCTCTGGAAAGCTTTTGACGTCCACCGGCAGCTTTTTGAGACGCTGGCTGTCCGTGTCATTACGGAAAAGCGCGGTGAAAACGGAAATCTGGTTTCCGAAGCAACGGTCAAAATCCGTGTCGGCGAGCAGGAATTCCTGACTGCCGGGGAAGGAAACGGCCCGGTGAATGCCCTGGACGAAGCTTTGCGCAAAGCACAGATTACAGTTTATCCTGAAATCAGCCATATCCGCCTGGTTGACTATAAAGTCCGGGTTCTGGACGGGAAAGAAGGTACCGGTTCCAAAGTCCGTGTTTTGATTGAATCCAGGGATGACCGCAGGCAAAAATCCTGGGGAACGGTGGGAGTATCCCACAACGTGATTGAAGCCAGCTGGCAGGCATTGGTGGACAGCCTGGAATACGGGCTGCTGACAGCCGGCAAGGCCCGGGACACACTGCGCGGATCAGTGAATAAATTCAGAATGGAAGGATAGGTATGCGGGAGAGAATGCTGCGTTTGGCTACAGGCATCGGCAGCCTGCCCTGCAAAACCCCGGCACAGGCACTTGAACTGATTTTTAAACATGTGCCCCTGCTGCCGCACTGGCCCCAGCTCCCCGCCGCCGGCAAAGCGGAAGGGATGATCCGGCAGTATTTATCACCCCTGGCAGACAGCGGACTGGTAGCTGAACGGGAAGACATGAACCCGTATTTTGCCACGGAAGAGGAAGGCTGGGAAGAACGCCTGGCAAATTTCGACCGGCTGCTTGCCTCGCCCACTGAAGAAACAGTCTCTGCTTTTGCTTTTCCACCTGAAGCGGCGGCAGGTTTTTATGCCTTCCTGGACCACCTCAGTCATAAAGGCTGCGGTCCGGCACGCCTGCTGAAAGGGCAGCTGACCGGCCCCCTGACCATGGGGATAATGGTGACAGACGGCAAATTGCAGCCGGCATTTTATCACCACAGGCTGCGCGGCATCCTGACAGGCAGCCTGGCTATGCACCTGCGGTGGCAGGCGCGTGAATTAAAGCAGTTCAACTTGCCCGTATTGCTTTTTCTTGATGAACCGGGGCTGTACGCCTGCGGCAAAGCCGGTCATGCAGCCCGTCTGCGGGATAATCTTACAAAGTGTTATGAACTCTTACTGCAAACTGCACAGGCGGAAGGAATTTTGCTTGGCATCCACGCCTGCGCCGGTGTCGACTTCGGGCTGCTCTTCAGCCTGCCTTTTGCCGTTGTCAATATTGACACTTACAATTATTTTAAAGCGCTGCTTCCCTACAGTCAGGAATTAAACAATTACCTACAACGCGGCGGCGTGGTGGCATTTGGGCTTGTTCCCACGTCGGCACAGGTGGAGCAGGAAACGGCTGCCGGGCTGCTTGCGCGCCTGCAGGAGCAAATGGAACAGCTGGCGGCCAGGGGTGTGGACCTGAACCGCCTGCGGCGGCAGGTGCTATTTACCCCCAGTTGCGGCGCCGGAACATTGACTGAAAGGCAGGCTTCCTTAATATACAGGCTGCTGCAGCAAGTGGCGGAAAATTATTTGCCATGAATCCTCTTCCCCTCATAGGGGAATTCTTTTTTTAGGCAATAATAGTAAGAGGAAAAAGCTGGTCGGTGTGGAATTTCTTTTTGGTATCTGTTATTTAGGGGGGTCGTGATTGGATTTAAAGAACTTTTTACAGGCTGTGACCGCGGCACCGGGCATTTCCGGCTACGAAGCGCCTGTTGCAGGACTGATCAGGGCAGAATTATGCGCACTTGCCGATGAAGTCCGGCAGGACCGGCTGGGAAATGTGGTTTTTCTCAAAAAAGGCACCGGAGAAAAGCGACCCCGTGTGCTGCTGGCAGCTCATATGGATGAAATCGGCCTGATGGTAACGAAAATTGAAGCAGGCGGATTTCTGCGCTTTACTTCCGTGGGCGGCATCGACCCGCGGACCATCGTAGGCCAGGAAGTGGTTGTATTCGGCAAAGAAAGACTGACTGGCGTAATCGGAGCCAAACCTCCTCACCTGACAGACGAAGAGGAGCGGGGCAAAGCCTACCCCATGGAAGACCTTTTCATCGACCTTGCCATGACTGAAGAACAGGTAAGAAAGCTTGTTACAGTCGGTGATCTGGCCATGATCCGCCGGGAGCTGATTCAGCTGCAGGATACTGTGCTGGCTGGAAAAGCCATGGACGACAGGGCCGGGGTGGCCGTTTTGGCCGTCTGCCTGGAAGAGTTGGCACGGTTGCATCATGTTGCCGATGTTTATGCCGTGGCCACCGTCCAGGAGGAAGTGGGGGTGCGCGGTGCCACCACTTCAACCTATGGCATTGTCCCTGATCTCGGCATTGCTGTGGATGTGACCCACGGCGACATGCCGGGTGTGCCGGAGCATGACACCTGCAAACTGGGGAAAGGACCGGGCATTACCGTTGGTCCCAATATACACCCCAAAATTGGCAAAGAACTGGTGGCTGTGGCCAAGGAGCACAGAATTCCTTACCAGCTGGAAGTGGCGGCCGGACCGACGGGAACAGACGCCCGCGCCATCCAGATCAGCCGCGGCGGTATCCCCACGGGTCTTGTATCCGTACCCCTGCGTTACATGCATACATCTGTCGAGCTTCTGGATGCGGAAGATATTAAAATGACCGGCCGGCTGCTGGCTTACTTTATTGCCGCCGTGAAGACGGACTTTGTGGAGGATTTGTCATGCTGCTGAAAAAACTGTCAGAAGCTTATGGTATCTCCGGTGATGAAAGCAATGTACGGGAACTGCTGCGCCGGGAACTGGAACCCTATGCAGAAGAAATCCGGACCGATGCCCTGGGCAATCTTTACATCATAAAAGGCAAAGGCAAAAAACCGCGCGTTATGCTGACGGCCCATATGGATGAAATCGGCCTGATTGTGGTGGGGTATGAAAAGAGCGGCTTGCTGCGGGCGGCAAAAGTGGGCGGCATTGATGACCGTGTCCTGGTTTCAAAACCTGTTGTGGTGGGACCAAATCACATCCCCGGAGTCATTGGCGCCAAAGCAATTCACCTGCAAAAGCCTGCCGAGCGGAAAAAACCGCTGGACATCACCAACCTTTATATCGACATCGGTGTACGCTGCCAGGAGGAGGCGGAAAAACTGGTGTGCATCGGTGATTACGTGGCCTTTTGCCAGCAGACAAGAGAGCTGGGTACCAACTGCCTGCTGGGCAAAGCGTTTGATGACCGGGCGGGTTGTGCCGTGCTGGCCGAACTCTGCAAGGAGGATTATGACCTGGAACTGACCGCCGTTTTTACCGTGCAGGAAGAGATCGGCTTAAGAGGGGCAACTGTGGCGGCTTATAATGTTTATCCCGATGTGGGCATAGTCCTGGAAGGGACTTCGGCTTATGACGTGGCCGGCATTACCGACACAGGGTATGTAACCAGGCTGGGAGGCGGACCGGCCATCACGCTGATGGATTCCTCCTTTATTGCCGCGCAAAAAATGGTGGACTTTATCGTCAGCACGGCGGAAAAGCTGGCCATCCCCTATCAGTTCCGCCGCCTGACAACGGCCGGAACTGATGCCGGGGCCATTTCCCTGGCCCATGACGGTATCCCCGGTGCGGTAATTGCACTGCCCTGCCGTTACATCCATTCCCCGGTATCGATCTTAAATCTTGCTGATTTTCATCATACAATACGACTGGCCAAAGGGTTGCTTGTGGCCATAGCTGAAGGAGGGCTGCCCCTTGAAAGAACTGCTGAAAAAATTGAGTGAAACATACGGGCCGTCAGGCAGGGAAGAACAGATCGCCGCCGTTATCAGGCAGGAACTTGAAGGCTATGTTGATGAAATCTTCACCGACAAAATGGGCAATCTCTGTGCCGTAAAAAAAGGATCCGGCACCAAAATTATGGTGGCGGCACACATGGATGAAATCGGTGTCATTGTTACTTACATTGATGACAAAGGCTTCCTCCGTTTCAGCAATGTGGGCGGGGTCTCGCCTTTTATCCTCCTGGGCCAGCGGGTTGTCTTCGCCGACGGCACGACCGGGACCATCGGTGTGGAAAAACTGGATGACATCAAGAAGCTCACGCTTGACAAACTTTATATAGATATCGGCGCTGCCGGCAAAAAGGAAGCGGAGCAGAAGGTAAAAATCGGCGATATCGCCACCTATGACCGCAAAACGGCTCTTATGGGCACACGCATGACCGGCAAGGCCATGGATAACCGGGCCGGCTGTGCCGTGCTGATCGCCGCCCTGCGTGAACTGCCGCCCACAGAGCACGAAATTTATGCCGTTTTTACCATCCAGGAAGAAGTGGGGCTGCGCGGCGCCAGGACTTCCGGCTACCGGATCAACCCCGACCTGGGCCTGGCCGTAGACGTGACACTGGTGGGAGATACGCCGGAAGCCGCCACCAACAATGTTGCCCTGGGCAAGGGCGCCGCCATTAAAGTAAAAGATTCTTCCATTATCTGCCACCCGCAGGTAAAAGCCCGCCTGGCGGAACTGGCAGAGAAAGAAAATATCCCGCACCAGTTTGAAGTCCTGACGGCAGGGGGAACGGATGCGGGAGCCATCCACCTGACCCGCGAGGGCATCCCCTCGGGAGCAATTTCCGTACCGTGCCGCTATGTGCACACACCGGTAGAAACGGTTGATCTCAATGACATGGACAGTGCCGTCAGGCTGCTGCGGGCGTTCCTCTTAAACCCGGTGGAACCGGACAAAATTTCAACCTGCCATGCCGGCTGAGCCGTACAGGTGTTGCTTGCACCCTGAGTGCCTTGCTTTTGGCATGTTCATGTCACAAACTGTTACTTGCAATTTGATCCCGGCTGTGTTATATTAACATACGGATTCCCGAAAAAACTTAATGTGTCGGAGTGGCGGAACTGGCAGACGCGCACGTTTGAGGGGCGTGTGGGCAACCGTACGGGTTCAAGTCCCGTCTCCGACACCATTAAAAGCCTTGGAAGACAGCGCTTTGCGGCTGTCTTTTTTGTTTTGCCGGCCGGAGTAAAAACATACCGGCTTGTTTTTGCATATGATATGGCAGTACCAATGTTGTAAAGGAGGCTGCACAGATGGGCAGTTTTATGAGGAATGTTCCTGCTGCCTGCGGCGGGTCAGGTTTACCACGGAAAAGGAACGTCTCAGGGCAGTACTGCTTGCTGCAGGTGAGTTTATATGTTCAAAGTGCAGGGCGGGGATGAAGGAAGATGCCTAAAATATATTTACGGGCGGGGCATGGCGGCACATCGCCGGGTACTGCCGGCAACGGCCTGGTGGAAAAACAGGAGACATTAAAACATGTTCTGGCGCTGGCCGGCATGCTGGCGGAATATGAGGTGGAACTGAAGCTTGCCCGTACCGGGGACACCACTGTCAGCCTGTCAGCCAGTATTGAAGAAGCAAACCGCTGGGGAGCGGACCTTTATTATTCCAGCCACGTGAACGGTTTTACAGACAGCAGGGCTTTGGGGTATGAGAGTTATATCTATACTGCTCCCTCGGCGGGAAGCATCCGTGCGCAGAATATCCTTCATCCACGCCAGGCGGCAGTTTGGGTAAAGTGGGGCAGCAGGGACAGGGGGATGAAACGGGCCAATTTTGCTGAACTGCGGGAAACGGCCATGCCGGCAATTTTGGTGGAACAGGGGTTTATTACCAATCCGGGCGATGCCGGCTTGCTGAAACAGGGAAGTTTCATAAACGAACTGACAACGGCGACTGTACAGGGGCTTGTGGAGCTCTACGGTCTGAAAAAGAAAGAGGGGACGGGGGGAGAGCCGGCAGCAAAAACCGGAAAATATATTGCTGCAGCCGGTGATACGCTGCAGAAGGTGGCGGACAGATATAATCTGACAGTGGGCGACCTGAAACGGCTGAATCCCCATCTTGCAGACGGTACGCTCCTGGCGGGCGACATTGTTTATGTGACACTTCCCGGTGAAGTGGAAAAAGAGTATGCCGCACTGAACAGGGAGCTGCTCCTTTGCAGGGAAAAAGTACGGGAGTTCCGGGAGCTTGGCAGACAAATTCAGCTATTGTCACAGAAACTGAACGAATAATTTTTTTTGCCCGCCTGGTTGTCAGCGGCTCAATTTTGCCATAAGCAAGCGAAATGCCAAGGAAAACTAAGCAAATGCATCAGAGAATAAGGCAATTAGTTATTTTTATCCCTACCGTAAGGATATAGGTATTGTCAGCTATAAGTGAATGTGATATCATGAACAAGAATTAAAGAATTCACCTTTATCAGAAACGGGAGGGGTTTAGATGAAACTCAAAAAAATTGTGGCAGTACTGTTAATCCTGTCATTGGCAGCCCTGTTGTTTGTCGGCTGCGGCGGCGGCAACACAAACAACAACAACGCCGGCAACAATAATAATACCGGTAACAACAATGATAACAACAATGACGTGGAAGAGCCCAAAGCTACTGCCGGAAAACTGGGACTTGGTGTAGTCAACTCTATAGCCAAATCGAAAGATTACGCTCCGGCTGAAGGGGACAAATCTGAAGTTTTGGCTGCCGGCCAGGTCGATACCACAATGGCGGCAGTGCTTTTTGATGCGGACGGTAAAATTCTCAAGGTTGATATTGACACCGCCCAGACTGTGGTAAAATTTGATGCCGATATGAAGGTTACCAACAGGGACGAAGTCCTGAAGACCAAGGTGGAAAAAGGCGACGAGTACGGTATGAAGAGAGTTTCCACCATTGACAAAGAGTGGTTTGAGCAAATTGAAGAACTGGAAAAATGGATGGTTGGCAAAACTGTTGCGGAAGTCAAGGGATTAAAAGTTAAAGTCCGCGACGAATCACACCAGCATGTTCCCGATGTTCCGGAACTGACCTCACTGGTTACCATTACCGTGGAAGGTTACATTGAGGCAGTGGCAAAAGCCTGGGATAACGCGGTAGACGTGGAAAATGCAGA
>DUUE01000007.1 GCA_012841735.1 Bacillota bacterium
GGGGAAACTGCCTGCCACGATATAAAGCCTGAGACGTTCTGCCAGATAGCTGAAAGTGACGGCGGCTATACGGAAGAATATGGGGCCCACCACGCGAAACAGGTCCGCCACCGGCAGTTGTTCCGGTCCGCCGGCAGAGCCCGCTTCTTTTGCCAGCTTGTCCACGCCCGGGAGCAATCCTAAAAGCTGGTAATTGTTGTTTTCCGGGAAGACAAGCAGCTGTGCCCCGTCACGTGCGGCCGCCAAAGCAAAGCGTGCCATTTCATCCACATATGCGCGGACGTCCTTAAAAAGCTTCACTTCCACCTGCGCCGCAGCCACCCGGATTTTATCCGCTGCTGCTGCCGTAACCTGCCTGCGTTCAGGCAGGCGTTTTTTTTGCAGGTGGCGGCGGATGATCGCCGGGCGGGTACGCCAGGCCAGGTAAGAGAGGAAAAGGCGTTCCTGGAGCTTCATGGCCTTCCTCCTTTCTCCGGGTAAATGGGGCTGTATGCTTCAGGCTGCAATAATTTTAACAAAGGATAACGGGAGATGACTTCCCGGCGCCTGTTGTCATCCAGTTCGGCCGTCACCGGCCTGCCGTCCTCGCCGCCGCGGGCCAGAATTCCGCTGCCTGCGGCTGTCATTTCACAGGGGGCGTGAATGAGCGTTTCTCCGCCCGCCCGCCAGCCGGCGATTTCCGTACAGAGCTGGCTTTCCACACAAAAAAACTGGTTCTGCTGCACCTGGCTCCACATGCCGGCAAACTGCAGCCAGGTATGTTTTGGCTCCGGCAGAGCCCCGGGATGGCAAATGAGCCCGGCACCGCTTAAAGCCAGGATGCGGCCTGTTTCCGGGTACCAGGCATCGGTGCCGACAATAATGCCAAGTTTTCCGAAAGGTGTGTCAAATACATCGGTACTGGTACCACGTGCCAGTCCCCATGCCTTTTCCTGCTGCGAGAGAAAAAGCTGTCTTTGCCGGCCGCGGATCTTCCCCTCCGGGTCCACAAGCGGCGCTTCGTGGTAGAGGCGGCCGTTGTCCGTGATCAGGACCGTGCCGGGGACCAACCAGATGTTCAGTTCCAGGGCCAGTTTTTGCTGCAATTCATACCAGGTTGCCGGCCAGGAGGGCAGCTGTACAAACTGCAGCATGGCTTCTTCCAGCGCCTGCACATCCCCCAGGTCCCCGAAACTCCAGGCCAAAAGCAGGGCGGAATGGGCCGGCAGTACCACCAGGGCAGGCTCGCCTGCAGTCAGCAGGGGCGACACTTTTTCCAGCAGGTATTCCCTGTAGGTGCCGGGTGTGGCAAAATCGGCGTCGGCAAAATTGAGGGCGATGACACGCATAACAGAAACACCTCCCAGAGATCTTATTCGCACGCTTTTTCCTATTCCCTGCCGGCGGAGTACCCTTTTTCCCGGCGGGGGCTCATTTTGTTGCCGTTGGCGTGCCCGGCCTGCCGGATAGAGAAAACCGGCTGTTTTCGCAGGCGGAAAAACAGGATATTGGCGGACGGTAAATTATGGTACAATATATACAACATATACAACGGGAAAAGATTAAATTTTTACCTGAAGGGGGAAGAGACAGTGACACTTTCACTTACAGGCAAAGTGGCAATTGTTACAGGCTCGGGGCAGGGCATCGGCCGGGCTGTGGCCATGTATCTGGCCGCACAGGGTGTAAAAGTGGTTACCAACAACCGCCGCCGGCATTCCACCGGTTATGCCATGCTGTCGGAGCGGGAGCTTTCCCGCTTAAGCCTGCCCGACCTGGAGTGGACGGAAAAAATGATGGCCGAGTACGCGGGTGATGCGGAAACAACCGCCCGGGCCATCCGCGAGGCGGGCGGTGAAGCCACCCCGTTTTTCGGAGATATTTCCGATTTCCAGGCGGCAGCCGACCTGGTGGAAACGGCGGTCAAAACATACGGTACCATTGATATTGTAGTCAATATTGCCGGGACATTCGGTTTCAGCCCGGTGGATAAAATTACGCCGCAACTGTGGGATCACGTCAACAACACCAAGCCCAGGGGCTATTTTAATGTGATCCGCCATGCCGTCCCCTATATGAAAGAGAAACGCTGGGGCCGCATAGTTAATACCACTTCCCGCGCTTTTCTGGGCGATGTGATTAGACATGCGGAATACTGTGCAGCCAATGCCGGCGTAGTGGGACTGACCCGCGCCGTGGCCATGGAACTTTACCGGTACAATATTACCTGCAACGCCATTTCACCTTTTGCCCTGACGCGGGCGTCCGTTGAGCTGGAAGCACATGAAAGGGCCTTTGGCGGGACGGAGGACAGTATCTGGTTGGACCCGAAGTTTAATTTTCCCATTGAGATTACACCCAAACCTGAATACCTGGCACCTTTTATTTCCTACCTGTGCACAGATAAAGCTGCGGATATCAGCGGTGCCATCTTCTCGGTGGCCGGCAATAAAATTGCCGTTTTCACCAACCCCGAGCCCGTTAACGAGATTAGCAAAGAAGGGCAGGAAAAGTGGACCCTGGAAGAACTGGACAGCAAGGTGCATTCAGTCTTAATGAAAGACTACAAGTCAGTAGTTGAATTTTAAGTGCCTGTCTTTACCTGTCGCACATCTCCACAAGATCTCCACATTTTCTTCATAACTTCTGCACAGAAGAGAGGTATGATAGAAGGGGACAAACAACATAGGAGGTGCGTGACATGAAAAAAAACTTGATCATTCTGTTGGTTGTTGCCCTGCTGACGGTGGTGGCTGTGCCGGCCGCCCTGGCGCTGACGGACCCCCAGAAAAACGAACTGCGGGAGTTGTATGAGCAAATGTTTGCTCTGCGCGAGCAAATTGTGGACAAACAGGCTGAAGCCGGTCTGATCACGGAAGAAGAAGCGGCAAATATCAAAGCAAGAATGGCGGAAGCACATGAATACCGCCGGCAGCAGATGGATGCAGGCAATTATAGATTCGGTGCCGGCGGCCCCGGACGCGGGCGCGGCTTTGGCAGCGGCGGCTGCGGGAGGTGCCCCGCATACCGGCAGGACGCCTACATCACACCGGATGCATAGCAGCAAGTTTTTCAGCGGGGAAAGCCGGACTTGTACCGGCTTTTCTCTTGTTTTATAGTAAAGGAAAAGGTCCGGGGGTGAGCGGATGGAAAGCATTCTTGTGGTGGATGATGAAGAAAAAATTACTCATGTCATACGTGCCTACCTGGAGAAGGAAGGCTTTGCCGTGGAAACGGCTACAGACGGCATCCAAGCCCTGCAGCTGGCCCAAAGCCGGGAATTTTCCCTGATCGTGCTTGACCTGATGCTGCCCGGCATAAACGGGGAAGAAGTGACAAAACGACTGCGCCGGGCGGGCAATAACGTTCCCATTATCATGCTGACAGCCAAGGGGACGGAAGAGGAAAAGA
>DUUE01000220.1 GCA_012841735.1 Bacillota bacterium
GGCATCTCTCCTCATATGCCAGTGAACGTTTTTACTTTTTACGACGGTAGATTAAGCACAATTTTTCCGGTACAAAGCCTAGTCGCTTGTAAAACCCCTCATTTTCCGGGTCTCCCCGTAAAACATATGTAACCTGATTATTGGTATTGATAATTCTGCTTACCAGTTCTTTTCCGATACCCTTTCCCCTGTAGTTTGAATCAACTACCACATTATTTATCTGACCGTTAAAGACATTGTCTGTAATGCAGCGGGCAAAACCGACCATGCGGTCTGCGTGCCAGGCAGTAACAATTATTTGCGAATTATTAATCATAGCATTCAGCCTGGCAGTATCTCCCTTCTTATCATACCACCCGGCTTCGGCAAAAAGCTTTTGCAGCTGCTTAATGTCTACTTTTTTCTTAGTACTATACTCAATCACTCGGAAACACTCCTTTGCTAAACCAGTTAATCATAAGCATAACGGATCTGCCCATCGACAATTATTCTGCGTGCTTCATATGAATCTGGCAAGCGGGCGAAAATGTGGGTTATATAAAACACTCCCCCGGGAAAACTTATTAATTTCCCGGGGGAGTGATTGTTTTTTATTATTTGAACATCAGGCTGGGTATGAACAGGACAATTTGCGGAAATGCTGCCACGATGATGCAGGCAATGATCAGTGTAATCCAGAACGGCCACTGCGCGGCAAAAACTTTCATTGCCGGCACCTTGGTGACCGAGGAGGCGACCAGGCTGACAACGCCCACAGGAGGAGTCAGCAGTCCGGTGAGCAGCATCATGATGGTCATTACACCGAACCAGACACCGTCATAACCCAGGGAAATAATCATGGGATAGACAATTGGTGTCATAATGACCAGAATTGCCATTTCATCCATGATCGGACCCAGCAGGGTGTAAAGCAGTAAGATCAGGAGAATAACAACAAACGGCGCTACATCAAGTCCCTGCACAAAATTGAGCAGTTCTACGGGAATAAGGCTTCTTGTCAGGAAAGAACCAAACATTTTGCCGCCAATCAGCATGATAAATACCATGGCTGAAATTCTTGTGGTGCCTTTAACCGCTTCAAGAAACCCTTTCCAGGTCAGGCGGCGGATCAGGATGGCAAAGACAAGTGACAGGAATGCTCCCACTGCACCGGCTTCTGTCGGTGTGAAAATGTTGCCGTAGATCCCTCCGAAGCTGAGGATGAAAATTGCCGGAACAGCCCAGACATATTTAAGCTTATTCCAGGGAAAAGAACCTTTCTCCTGTACACTGACCGGTGCCAGGTGAGGTTTCCACCATAAGACCACAATAACTGTAACCATCAGCAGCAACATGGTTAAAATGCCGGGTAAAAACCCGCCGATTAAGACCTGGCCGATGGATTCTTCAGTTAAAGCTCCATAAAGCACCAGGGCGGTACTGGGCGGAATTACCACACCAAGCGTCGAACCGACGGCAGATACGCCGGCGGCAAAACCTTCATCATAGTTATACTTGCGCATCTCGGGCACGGCCACCGCAGCAATGGTGGAAACAGAGGCAACAACGGAGCCGCAGACGGCACCAAAGGCAGCGCCGGCGCCGATGGTGGCAATTGCCATCCCGCCTTTTACCCTTCCTATCAGGCCGTTGATGACTTCGTAAAGGTCAGCGCCCAGGTTGGCTCTTGCCAGAACCAGGCCCATAAAAACAAAGAGCGGGATAACACTAAAACTGTAAGTTTGGGTAATCAGAATGGTATCGATTCCAAGTTTGGTCAGTGCCGGTCCGGGTGAAGAAAGCAATATATTGCCGGCTATAGCTACAACAATCATTGCCACACCTACCGGCACCCTGATTAAGAGCAGGACAAGAAGGGCGATGATTCCCAGTGCTCCGATCTCAATTGGGGTCATTGCTCAGTACACCTCCGTCCTTGACGAAAAGTAAATCGTTGATGAGTGCTAAAATGTAGCTGAAGAGTCCTACAGCTGAAGCGATTACAAGCGGCCAGTGGGGGATCTTTAGAATAGGAGTTTGGGCATTGGTGGATATGAGCGTGATGCTGTATTTGGCAACTGTCCAGAACATCAGCACCACAATGGCCAGGTAAATTAGTGTACTGATCAGTGACATGACCCATTTTGCCTTCCGTGGCAGGTGGTCATATAAAATATCGATCACCACGTGTTCTTTAAATTCCTGGGAATAGCCGACGGCAAAGAAAACGATGATAGTCAGTACAAGACAGGTCAGCTCGTAAGTCCCGCCGATAGGCGCATTAAAAAAGTAACGCAGAATTACGTCAAGTACTGTTAAAAGCATCAATGCTATTGTGACGAAACCGCTGACAAACTGGAAATAGTAGTTAATTTTTTTAATTGTGTCTCGCATCAAAAGCACACCTCCCCCAGTGAGCTGGCATTTTCTGTCTTGCGGAAAGGATATTAAACAAAGGGTTACGGCGGCTGCTTTCGCAACCACCGTAACCGCTAGTGGTTGGTAATTACGAATATGGCAGGTGTTGTTTCCTGCTATCTCAGGCTGTCCCTGATTTCAATCATCAGGTCATAGACTTCCTGACCGGGCAGGCCTTTTGCCTCCAGTTCGGCAATATATTCAGTTACCACTGTTGCTGCTTTTTCAACAAAGGCGGCTTTTTCCGCAGGAGAAAGTTCATGAACCTCCATCCCTGCTTCTTTCATGGCTTTCACGCCGTCCGCATGAAGCTCGTCATAAAGCTTGGCGGATTTTATGCTCAAAGCTTTGCCGCCAATGGTTTCGAACAGCTTTTGGTCTTCTTCCGACAGTTTGTTCCAGGCATCCCAGCTGATTGCCATAACCTGGGGAGACACGTACAGGTTCATGCCTTCAGTGGCATAATTCAGCACTTCATGCAGCTTATAAGTGGGGATGGCGGATGCGCCTGTTGCCAACCCGTCAACTACGCCGCGGTCAATGTTGTCATAAGCATCGGGCATGGGCATCCCGGCCGTGATGGCGCCAAATCTGGCCAGGGAACGGTCCACCATGGGGCTGGCGCTTCTTAATTTTACACCGTTCAAATCGTCAGGGGTGCGGATTGGTTTGTTTGCAGTGTAAACGTCGCCGATATCGGTGACATACATATTAAACACTTTGTAGTCGCTGTATTCTTCCCGGAAAGCCTCGCTCTTTTCAAACAATCCCCAGATTGTTTCGGTGGCTTCTTCAGCCGACTGGAAATGGTCGAAGGCTTCAATGAGCTCTGTCAGCGGGAAACGGCCGGCAGTATAGCCCTGCAGGGTCCATGTCATATCAACGGCCCCGGAGGTAATGTCATCAATGGCCGAGGTTCCGGTCGTAATGGAGCCGCCGGGGTGAACGGTAATTTTAACCCTGCCGTTGCTCTTCTCCTCGATTTCCTCAACAAAAGGCATAATAATTCCGGTATGGTGGTGGTGTGTTGCCGGGAAGGGATGGGCAAAAGTAAGCTCCACTACTTCACCATTGTTGCCACCCCGGGAACAACCGGTTACGCCAACAAGCATTCCCACTGTTAACAGAACAGCCAGAGCGATAATCAGTTTCTTTTTCAAGTAGATTCCCCCTTTAATGAGTTCAGTGAGTCATTCATACAGCGTTCAGTCAGTCATACATGCCATGTCCACTGATTACAAGGCGTGAGATTAACTCTATTTCTCCCCCTCTCTTTCGCGAATATAGCTGCCAATAATATTATGACAATAGTGCTACAACTGTCAAGTAGCATGCGGGAATATTTCTAATATTTAATTAAAATATAATTTTTATATATAAATTTCTATTAATAATATAGCATCTATTGTTCAGTA
>DUUE01000213.1 GCA_012841735.1 Bacillota bacterium
ACGGCATACAGCTCTCCCGCCGGCGCCGCAGCCTGCGGCACAAGCCCCGCCTGCCGCAGCGCCTGCAGGAAGGCCTCTCTGTCCCGGTAAAGCACAAGCCTTGCTCCCGGCCGCACATCACTACCCGTATGCTGCCCCACTGTCCGGAAAGAAACGGGAATATACTGCAAGACCGGATATTTTAAAAACTGGGCGGCTTTTTTCATTTTTTGCACAATGCTGCGAAACACTGTTTCACCTCCCGCAGCAGGCATGCCGGATTTCGTATATTACAGTATATAGCCGCCGACAATAAATGCTACCCGGGGGAATAATCTTTCAGCGTCTGTACTCTTTTGGGGGTTGTTTTTGCTGCGTACGGGAAGACTAAAAAAACAGACACCGGCTAAGGGAAGGTTGTGATGCCATGTTTACCACCAATATCGGTATTCTTGCCTTAATCGCTGTGACAGCACTGGTCTATCTGGGCCTTTTGCACCGTGTCCTGGACCGCATGCGTTTGACTAAAATACAGGCCCTCATTATCCTGCTTGCCATGCTGGGTGCCGGTTTTTTGCCCAATATCCATCTTTACGGCGGTCTGTCTCTGAATATCGGCGGGGCGCTGATTCCCGTGGCCATCGCTATTTACCTGATTGTCACTGCCGACGAAGCGGAGGAGAGGAGGCGGGCGCTTCTTACTTCCGGTGTGGTGGCTGCAGTAGTTTACCTCAGCGACAAAATCTTTGCCCTGGAACCCACATCTTCCTTTTTTATCATTGACCCGCTGTTTGTTCCGGCCATTGTGGCCGCCGTCACCGCCTATCTTCTGGGCCGTTCGCGCCGCAGTGCCTTTATCGGCGGCATTCTCGGCGTTATCCTGACAGACCTTTTGGCCTGGATAGAAAACCAGTGGCTCTACCAGCTGCATGTTCCCATTGTTCTTGGTTCCACCGGCGTTTTCGGCGCATCTGTCATTGCCGGCTTGGGCGCAGTACTCTTGGCGGAAGCTGCCGGTGAGATTCTGGAACGTTTGCAAGGAGGCCCGCGGAAATGAAAAAGATGCTGCCACTTTTGCTGCTTGTGATGCTGCTTGTGACCCTGTCCGCTGCGCAGGGAGAACTGCCGGTGAATTCACTGACGGCATCTTTCCTGGATACGGAAAGTGAAGAAATCTCCCGGGAAGATTTGCTGCAGGAACGTTACTTCCGGATGGTGGATGAAAAAGATGGCAGGGAAATTATGGTAACTGGTCGCCGCATTTGTGTGGGCGATGAATATATCACAACGGACAATATACTTTACCGGGTGGTCAGTGTGCGCGGATACGAAGCCCGGGCGCGCCGTCTCCGGGAAGTGGGCGCCGTGTATGAAGAGCAGGAAGGAGTACTTGCTTTTGTGCGGCAGTTTTTTTCCGGCCGGGCGCAACCGGCGGCGGCCGGAAAGAAGGGCGGCGACGGAAAAGGAAAAGCACGGCAAAAAGCCCCGGAAGAAAACCTGAAATCCAGGTCCGCACCCAAAGGCCTGATTGGTGTCTATCATACCCATAATGCCGAATCCTACGTGCCTACGGACGGCACGGACAGCATAAACGGCAAGGGCGGGATCCACAAGGTGGGAGATTCCTTTGTGGCGGCACTGCAGGAGAAGGAGGTTAAAGTACTGCACAATGAAACTCTGCACCTGCCCCATGACCGCGGCGCTTACCGCCGCTCCCGCGTGACGGCGGAAAAACTGCTGGAGACGGGTCCGGATGTGATTTTTGATGTCCACCGTGACGCCGGGCCGCCCAGCAGTTATGCCGTCCAGATCGGGGATGAGTGGCTGACACAGGTCCAGCTGGTGGTGGGCCGCCAGAATCCCAATATGCAGACTGTGCGCCAGTTTGCCCTGGACCTGAAAAATGCCGCCGACAAAATCCACCCCAAGCTGGTAAAAGGTATTTTCATGGCACGCGGCAATTAC
>DUUE01000183.1 GCA_012841735.1 Bacillota bacterium
CTTTGTAGAGGCTGCAGCAGAGCATCAGCCGCAGATTGTCGGCCTCTCCGCTTTGCTGACCACGACCATGGTGGCCATGGAGGAAACGGTGAAAGCGCTTCGTGAAAAATCGCCGCAGATCAAGACCATGGTTGGGGGAGCCCCGGTGAGCGAGGAATTCGCCAGGCAGATTGGGGCCGGTGGATATGCTCCAGACGGGGCTTCCGCCGTGGAGCTGGCCAAGCGGCTGCTGGAGGGCTAAATCATGAACTACGGCAAATATAGCGTTTATTACCGTCCGCTGTCAGCCAATGATATTGAAGCGATCCATAAAACATCCATGCATGTTTTAGAGAAGGCCGGTTTCACCGTGGATAACCGCCGGGCCCTGGAGCTCTTTGCCGAACATGGCGCGGAGGTTGATTTTGAGAAAAAAATCGTCCGGGTTAAAGAAGAATGGGTGATGGAATATCTCAAGAAAGCGCCGGCCCGGGTTACCCTTTATGGCCGGGAAGAGAAGCATAACCTGGTGGTGGAAGCTGATCGGACCTACTACGGGACCGGCGGAACTGCGCTAAACATTTATGATCGTGAAACGCAGGAGCGAAGGCCGGCAGTGATTTCAGACACCGCCGCTATCGGGCGGCTTGTAGACAGCCTCGAGCATATCGACTGGTATCTACTGCCTGTTTACCCCAATGAGTTGCCCAAAGAGGATGTGGACATCAATCGTTTTTATCATGGCATTAAAAGCACTTCCAAGCATGTCATGGGCGGCATATACGGCGGCAACAACGGCGCAAATGACCTCATCAAATTAGCGCAAACCATTGCCGGTGGAGCGGAGGAATTAAAAAGGAGACCGCTGATTTCGGTAATCTGCTGCACCATCAGCCCTTTAACCCTGGAGTCGTCTTATATCGATTTAATTTTTGATTTAGTGCTGGCCGGAATACCTATCGCCACTCCCGCTGCGCCGATTGCGGCAGCGACTTCCCCGGTGACCTTGGCTGGAACCCTCGCCCAGATAAACGCAGAGGCTATCTGCGGCATCCTCCTGGCCCAGGTGATTAGGGAAGGGGCGCCGGTTCTCTACAGCGTGGTGCCGACTACGGCGAATATGAAAAGCATGGAGTTTTTATTTGGGGCGGTGGAAAACGGAATCATGAACGCTGCCTGTGCGCAGCTGGCCTCGTATTACAATCTGCCCCAGTATTCCACCGGCGGGGTGACCGAGTCGAAGGTATTTGATGTTCAGAATGGGTTGGAGAAATGCCTGAATAATCTTCTCCCGGGAATGGCGGGAGCCCAGTTGATCCATAACGCCGCGGGGCAGATCGACAGCAGCATGGCGGTGGCTTACGAGCAGTATGTCCTGGACAACGAGATTATTGGCAACATAAAGCGGGTTTTAAAAGGGATTACCGTAACTCCCGGCACCCTGGCCGCGGAGCTGATTCAGGAAGTGGGCCCCGGGGGCAATTTCCTGGCCCAGGAGCATACTCTTGAGCATATGCGGCAGGAACTTTATCTGCCCTCGCTGGCGGTAAGGCAGAATTACACGGCCTGGGACAAGGGCGGGCGCAAAAATATGGTTGATCATGCCCGCGCAGAGGTTGCCCGGGTCTTCTCCGAACATCGCCCGCTGCCGCTGCCCGACGGGCTTGAGAAGGAGTTGAAAGCCCAGTTCCCGAACATGGTCTGCCTGCCATAGCAGCGACTATCGGAAAATTGCTGGAAGGGGATCTGTCAATGCTTAGAGGCAACTTAATTGTTTCCAGCTTTATCCGGGAGCTGACATGGGACAGCCTGCCGCCGGCGGTTCAACAGCAGGCCAGGTTATGCTCCCTCGATCAGCTGGGAGCCATTATCGCCGGCAGCCTGGCTAAAGGCTCGAAAATAATGGCGGGGCAGGCACTGGAGCATTGGCCGGGAGACGCGGCGACGGTTTTGCTTTTCAACGCTAAAGCAAGCCTGCCCGGGGCTGTTTTGGCCAACGCCTTTAGCGCAAACGCTCTGGACATTGACGACGGCTACCGGGCCATAAAAGGCCATCCCGGCGCCATAGTCTTTCCTGCCGTCCTGGCGGCGGCTGAAAAGAGAAAAGTTGCCGGCAAAGACTTTCTGGCGGCGCTGGTAGCGGCTTACGAAGTGGCGATCCGGGCGGGGATAGCCTGGCATGACTACCATGCGGAGTATCATGGATCCGGTTCCTGGGGCTCCCTGGGCGCCGCTGCCGGGGTGGCAAAGATCCTGGGGCTGCAGGAAAGTGAGATTATCAATGCCCTGGGAACTGCGGAATACCACGCGCCGATAATGCCGATGATGCGCTGCATCGACTACCCCGCGATGACCAAAGACGGCATTGCCTGGGGGGCTATGGTGGGGACGGTATCGGCGCTCCTGGCCGGGGCGGGATATACGGGCATTCCCAGCCTGCTGGGCATGGAAGAATACCGCCACCTGGTGGAAAGCCTCGGCCGGGAATATTTGATCTTAAACCTCTACTTTAAACCTTACGCCTGCTGCCGCTGGGCTCAACCTGCCGTGACTGCGGCCTTGGAGCTGCGGGAAAAGCATAACCTGAATCCTGAAAACATTGATCGAATTGTAGTGCATACCTTTGACGCTGCTACAAGATTATGGCTGAAGCATCCGTCAAACACCGAAGAAGCCCAGTACAACATGGCCTATCCCATAGCCGCCGCCCTGCTAGAAGGAGAAGTGGGCCCGCGCCAGGTTCTCGATGAGAACTTGCAGAACCGGGAGATCCTGGAGCTGGCCGCCAGGGTGGAAACGGTTAAAGATGAATTGCTGGAGCGCCAGTTTCCGGCAAAGTGCCTCTGCGAACTGAAACTTATCCTTAAAGACGGCCGGGAGCTGCGCAGCGGGACCGTGGGCGCCATCGGAGACCTGGACAACCCCCTGGGGGTTGACGGCATTGAGCAGAAGTTTACCTGGCTGGCATCGCATGTTTTTAGGGAGGAACAGGTTGCAAAGATCAAGAAGTTGGTATGGGAACTGGATAAACTCGACAATCTCAAGCCGTTAATTGATTCTCTGCGTTCTCCAGAAAACAGTTAAGGGGGGGAGATAACCGGCAACGTTCATTATGATGATGACATGAAATGTGGGGGCAATAAATTATTTTAAAAGGAGGATTCTGTAGATGCGTAAAGGTTTTTTACTGGTGGCCATCCTGGTTCTTTGTGTTCTCTTGATTGCCGGCTGCGGCCCGAAGAGCGAACCCGGAGAAGAAACTAAACCGAAGATTATCATTGGCTCCAAGAACTTTACCGAGCAGCTTATTGTGGGTCACATGGTCGGTTTATTAATGGAAGATGCCGGCTATCCCGTAGAATACCAGCTGCGCCTGGGTGGTTCGGGTCTGGTTCATGAGGCCCTGGTAAACGGTGATATCAACGTCTACGTAGAATATACCGGCACCGGGCTCATGGTGATGCTGGAAGAGGATGTGATCAGCGATCCGGATGAAGCTTATGCCAAGGTTAAAGAGTTATATAAAGAAAAATGGAACCTCGTCTGGCTGGAGCCCTGGGGCTTTAATAACACTTACACCATTACGATGCACAAGGACAAGGCCCAAGAGCTGGGCGTGAAAAAAATCAGCGATCTCAAGGACAAAGCTGCGGACCTGGTTATTGGGGCGACTCACGAATTTATTCCCCGCCAGGACGGGCTGGCCGGACTGCAGGAGACTTATGGATTTGAGTTTAAAGAGGCCATGGGGATGGATGAAGGTTTAATGTACCAGGCAGTCAAAGAAGGTGAATTGGACGTTATTTCCGCATTTGCCACCGACGGCAGAATTCCCGCTTTTGAGCTGGTTAACCTGGAAGATGACCTGGCATATTTCCCGCCTTATTATGCGGCTCCGGTCGTGCGCGGCGACCTGCTGGAAGAAGACCCCGAAGTGGCCAACATACTGAACAAATTGGCCGGTAAAATCGATGATGCTACCATGGCCCAGTTAAATTACGAAGTTGACGAAAACAAGAAGGATCCCTCTGCTGTAGCCAAGCAGTTCCTGC
>DUUE01000226.1 GCA_012841735.1 Bacillota bacterium
ATACTCGGATGTCCTGGTGCGGGAAGCCATTTTGCGCGAAATTGGGCGGGGCGGCCAGGTATATTTCGTTCATAACCGGGTACAATCCATAGACAAATGGGCGGCTCGCCTGGCCAGGCTGGTGCCGGAAGCAAAGCTGGCGGTGGCGCACGGACAAATGCCGGAAGCGCAGTTGGAAGAAGTGATGATCGCCTTTCTGGAAGGGGAGTATGATGTGCTGCTGTCCACCACCATTGTGGAGGCGGGCCTGGACATCCCCAATGTCAATACCATCATCATTCATGATGCAGACAAATTCGGTCTGGCCCAACTGTACCAGTTGCGCGGCCGTGTGGGCCGTTCCAACCGCATTGCTTACTGCTACCTAACCTATCAGAAGGACAAAATCCTGACGGAAGCGGCGGAAAAAAGACTGCATGCGGTAAAAGAGTTTACAGAACTGGGGTCGGGCTTTAAAATTGCCCTGCGGGATTTGGAAATCCGCGGTGCCGGCAATATTCTCGGTCCGGAGCAGCATGGGCATATGCTGGCGGTAGGCTTTGATATGTATATCAAACTGCTGGAGGATGCCATCAGGACATACAAGGGGACAAAATCCGAAAGGCAGCTCCCGCCACGGGTTGAAGTTCAGGCGGACGCTTACCTGCCGGCTAGTTATATTTCCGATGCCCGGCAAAAAATTGTCTTTTACCAGAAAATAGTAGAACTCTCCTCCATGGCGGAAGTGGCAGAGGCCAGGGAAGAATTAAGCGACCGGTACGGACCGCTGCCGCCGCCGGCGGAAAACCTGCTGCTTGTGGCCCACTTGCGTTTACTGGCACAGGAACTGGGTATCAGCAGCATCAGCGAGGAAAAAGAAGACCTTCTGCTGCGCATTACGGCCGGTAAATTTGACGGGAATACGCTTCTGCAGTATGCAAGACGCCGGCAGGGGCGCCTCCAGTCCGCCGCCGGCAGGCAGTTTGTGCTTGCGTTCAGGCGCAAATTTGCCACTGCCGGGGAGAAATTAGGCTTTTTGCTGGAACGACTGCAGGAATTACAGGGTTTTGCGGGCAGCAGGCAAAGACAGGAGCAGAAAACATGAGAATTATGAAAACAGTTTCTTCCAGAAGCGGGAAAAGCTTTGTATGAATAAAAAAATTCCCCCTGAAGTATACTATCACTAGAGGTTAAGACTGTAATTCCATGCAGAAAAAGGAGGGGAAGTCTGCTTGAAGGCCACAGGAATTGTACGCAGGATTGATGACCTGGGACGCGTTGTTATCCCGAAAGAGATTCGCAGGACGCTGAAAATCCGTGAAGGCGACCCTTTGGAAATTTTTGTCGACCGGGACGGGGAAGTGATCCTGAAAAAATATTCGCCGATTGGTGAACTTGGCGATTTTGCTCAGGAGTATGCCGACTCTCTTTATGAAGCAATGGGGCATATTGCTCTCATTGCCGACAGGGATACAATTATCGCCGTCGCAGGTGCGCCCAAGAAAGAGTTTATGAACAGACCGCTTTCTCCTGCTGTGGAAAAAGTGATGGAAACACGGAAAAGTATCCTCATTAGCAACACTGCCGAACATAAGTATTACAAGGAAGCTGATGAAGACGGCGTTCCCAAGTTTGTCACGGAAGTGATTGCTCCGATCATTGCCGAAGGGGATCCCATTGGCGCTGTTATTCTGGGGACTAAAGACAAGGATGTGAAAATGGGCGACCTGGAAATGAAGCTGGTAGAAACAGCGGCAGGATTTCTTGCCAAGCAAATGGAACAATAAAACAATAATAGGAAAACTCCGGCACTCCGGAAAAGAAGCAGTGACATAATGTTACTGCTTCTTTGCATATAGAGGGCGGGGAGATTGTCTCTTTCCGGTTATTTTTTTATTGTGTTATAATAATATAGATTTGTAAAAATAAACGCCGGCGGGGTGAGAATTTGACCAGACAGTCTATTGTCCGGGGAGCGGCCATTCTGACGCTGGCAGCGCTCTTTGTCCGTATCGTGGGAGCATTTTTCCGGATTGCCCTTGCCGCCCTGATTAAAGATGAGGGCGTCGGTCTTTACCAGATGGCTTATCCCGTTTACAGCACCCTGCTTGCCATCTCCACGGCAGGCATACCCACCGCCATTTCCAAACTGGTTTCGGAAAACCTGGCGCATGGTAATTATCGCGGTGCATACAGGGCTTTCCGGATTGCCCAAACGATGCTGGCCGTCTCCGGCCTTGTAATTTTCGCTTTCATGTTTTTCGGTGCCAATATTTTTATTTCCGTATTCAGGCTGGATCCGCGGGCATATTTACCGGTAGTGGCCATGTCGCCGGCCGTTTTTTTTGTTACACTGATGTCCGCTTATCGCGGTTTTTTTCAGGGACAGCAGCAAATGCTGCCTACCGCCCTTTCCCAGATTACGGAACAGCTGGGCAGGGTAGTTTTTGCCCTGGTTTTGGTCCTGCTTTTTCTGCCGTCGGGGCTGACGCATGCTGCGGCGGGGGCAAGCTCCGGAGCGGCGGTGGGGGCTTTTCTCGGCCTTGCCGTGCTGCTTGTGGCCTGGTGGCGGCAAAAAAAATTCTTTCTGGCGGAAATTGGCAGGCAGGTTCTCCCGGACCGGCAAAGTGCCGCCGGTATTGTGGTGCGTATTCTCTCCCAGGCAGTTCCCATAACCCTGGGCAGCCTGGTATTGCCGCTTATCAGCCTGGCCGACCTGGTCCTGGTACCGCAGCGCCTGGCTGCCGCCGGCTTTGACAGTGCCAGGGCAACTGAACTGTACGGCCAGTTGACCGGCCTGGCAACTCCCCTGGTACATATTCCCACCATCATGACAACGGCATTGGCCGTTTCCCTTGTTCCCGCCATTTCCGAAGCTCTCGCCCTGGGCAGGAGCAGGCTGCTGCAGGAACGGGCTTATCTGGCGGTCCGGGTAACGCTGCTTTTGGGCATTCCCTGTGCCGCCGGGCTTTATCTTTTGGCCGACCCTATCTGCCTGCTGCTGTATAATAACGGGGAAGCTGGTTCGGTCCTCTCTGTGCTGGCTTTGGGCGTTGTTTTCCTGACTCTGTACCAGACAACTTCCGGGATTCTGCAGGGTGTGGGCAGGACAATGGATCCGGTAGTCACACTGTTTTGGGGCGCTGTGGTCAAAACCGTCCTCACCTGGCTGCTGGCTGCCAATCCGGCTTTTCATATCCGCGGGGCGGCCCTGGCAACTGTTCTGGGATTTGCCGTGGCAGCTATCCTCAATCTGTACAGGTTGCAGGTGTTGACGGGCATGCCGCTGCGTGCGGGAGAAACATTGCTGAAACCGCTGGCCGCCGCCTGTGTCATGGGAGCGGCCGTCTATTACCTTTACCATAAGCTGGAGGCAGTATTTATTGCCCGCGGCCTCGGCCGTGCCGGCGATGCCGCCACCTGTCTCACCATTGCGGCAGGTGTCTGTATTTATTTTCTGATCCTTTTGCTGACAGGCGGTATTAAACGGGAAGACTTGCTTTTGCTGCCCAAAGCGGGGCCGCGCCTGGCCGCTCTGGCAGAGAAGCTTCATCTCATCAGGAGGTAAAAGCATGAAAACAATTTATGTGGTCGGCCTGGGGCCGGGAGAACCGCAGTCTGTGACGCTGCAGGGGCTGGCGGCACTGCAGCAGGCAAAGCGCGTTTATGCGCGGACAAAGCACCATCCCGGACTCCGGATTCTGCACCATTACCGTATCCCATACAAAGCACTTGACATTTTTTATGAAAAAGGCTGCACATTCAGTGAAACATACCGGAATATTGCCCGTTATGTTTTACGGGCTGCCTGCCGCTTTGGTGAAGTTGCTTATGCCGTCCCCGGCAGCCCTTCCTGTGCGGAAAAAACAGTACAACTTATCCGTAAACAGGCCGGCCGTTATGGCATCACCTGCCGGATACTCCCGGCCGTCTCCTTCCTGGAAGCTGTCGCCGCGGAATTGCAACTGCCGCAGTTGACCGCTTTGCATGTTGCTGATGCGTTGCAGCCGGAGAGTCTCTTGGCCTGCCCGGAAAAATACAAAGTCATCATTCAGGCTTACAACAGGCAGGTGGCCTCAACTGTCAAACTGCAACTGCTGTCCCTTTACTCCCCGGCGCACCCGGTCACAGCCATCCGCGGGGCAGGTTTAAAAAGGGGCAAAAAAGTGGCCACCATACCGCTTTATGCCATGGATCGCCTGCCTTTTATCGACCACCTGACAACTTTCTGCCTGCCGCCGCGCCAAAAACACGGACTGCATGACCTGTTGCAGGTGATGCGGAAATTGCGTGGTAAGGGAGGCTGCCCGTGGGACAGGGAACAGGACCACCGGTCACTGAGACCATATCTGCTGGAAGAAGCTTATGAAGTGCTGGGCGCCCTGGAGAAGGGCGATATGGACGAGGTATGTGAGGAACTGGGGGACCTGTTGCTGCAGGTGGTTTTTCACAGTGAAATAGCGGCGGAAGAAGGGCACTTTACTTTTTATGACGTGGTGGCGGGCATTACGGAAAAACTGATCCGCCGTCATCCTCATGTTTTTGCCGGTGCAAAAGCGGAAAACGTCGTCGCCGTGCTGCGCAACTGGCAGCAGCTGAAAAAGGCGGAGAAAAAGGAGCGCAGGTCACTTTTTACCCTGGAAACGTTCCTGCCTGCACTGCTGCGGGCGCAAAAGCTCCAGCGGCAGGCGGCATCGGTCGGTTTCGACTGGCCGGATATTACGGGAGCCTGGGACAAGCTCCAGGAAGAGTTAAAAGAGTTAAATGATGCATACAAAAATGACGGTGAGGCAAGAATAGAGGAAGAACTGGGAGATTTGCTCTTTGCCGTGGTCAATGTGGCGCGTTTTCTGCAGGTGGATGCCGAGCAGGCACTGGCTGCCAGCACGCAAAAATTCTTTAACCGTCTCCGTTTTGTGGAGGAGAAGGCACGGGCAGAAGGAGGAGAAATGTCATCTTTTCCCCTGGCGAAACTTGACGAATGGTGGGAGTGCGCAAAAAAGCATGAATCTGGCTAAAAAATCAGATATTTAGGCAGGATTTCCAGTTTCTTTCGCGAAATATGGAAAAGTATCTCGTCACATAAATTCTGGTAACAGGAGGGAATTTCTGGTGAACAAATCCGAACTTATCGGTCTTGTTGCGGAAAAAGCGGGCATGACAAAAAAAGACACAGAAAAAGTAGTAAATGCAGTTTTTGACGGAATTGGCGAGTCTCTGGCCAAAGGTGATAAAGTCCAGGTAATTGGCTTCGGCACTTTTGATGTGCGGGAACGGAAAGCACGCGAGGGCCGCAATCCGGCAACGGGTGAAAGTATTAAGATCCCTGCCGTAAGAGTTCCGGTGTTTAAAGCAGGAAAAGCACTGAAGGAAAGCGTGAAATAAACAAAAAAATACATTTGAGTTAGGTCGGACAGGCCTAACTTTTTTCTTTTTCCGGTTTTGAGCCTGCCTGCGGCTGCGCATACTAACAAAGAGCCAAATATCCAAGGGAGGCAAGAAAATGAGCATGAAAAAGCATCAACTGGCACTGGCAATACTTGTGGCCTTTCTTCTGACAGTGGTGACAGGCTGCAGCTGGTTCCGGCGGGCACCGGAAAAGATGCCCCTGCCTGAAAACAAAGGGAGAGAAAGAAAGCCTGCACCGCAGGTAACCGTCCCGGACCCAATCAACCGGGGGGCACGCCAGGAGCCGGAACTGAAAGTATACGTGGCAGATAAAGGACAAATACAAACCATGAAATTTGAAGATTATATACAGGGTGTGGTGGCTGCGGAAATGGACCCGCAGTGGCCGCAGGAAGCACTGGCGGCACAGGCCATTATTGCCCGCAGCTTTACACTGCAAAAAATTGCCGAGGACGGCGGAGTACCGTCCCGCAATGCGCATGCTTCCACCGATATAAAAGAGTTTCAGGCGTATAATGCATCCCGGATCAATGACAATGTGCGCGAGGCGGTGAACAGTTCCCGGGGACAGGTTGCCGTCTATGGTGATGAATTTATCCGGGGGTGGTTCCATGCCTATGCCGGTCCGCGCACCGCCCTGGCACCGGAAGGACTGGAGTACAAGGGGCCCAATCCTCCCTATATCCGCATTGTGGACAGCCCGGCAGGCGACACCATTCCTGAGGAAGAAAAGGACTGGCAGGTGTCATATCCTTTAAGCCGGATCCGTGCAGTCACCAGGGAAATTACGGGAAAAGACCCGGGAAAAGTGGAGAAAGTGGAGATTGCCGCCAAAGGCCCTTCCGGCAGGGCAACGCGCCTGCGTGTCAACAATGTGGAAGTTTCCTGCCCCGAGCTGCGCCTGGCCCTGGACAGCACTAAAATGCGGTCAACTTATATTACGGCGCTGAAAATTGAAAACGGGCAGCTGGTAATGCAGGGCAGCGGTTACGGACACGGTGTGGGCATGTGCCAGTGGGGTGCACGCAGCCTGGCCGAAGAAGGCAAAAGTGCCGGGGAAATTGTCCGCTATTACTACCACAATATTGAGATCGTCCGGTTATGGGATTGACGGTTTGCCGCCGGACCTTGCTGCCGGCAAGAAACTTGTCGCCTACAGGCGGCAAGTTTTTTTCTGCCTGCGTCATAAAATCTTGTCCACTTCATAGTATGAAATAGAAGTGTTGTCAAAGGAGGAGCGACGATGGACAATTACACAAAGCCGGTCTCTGCACACCGTCTGGTGATTCAGAACAGGGAAACAATGGACGTGACAGGAGTGCTGCATGTGGACAGTTTTGATGACGAAGAAATAATTCTGGAGACGGAACAGGGTTTGCTGGCTGTCCGGGGAGAGGACCTGCACATTAAACACCTCGACCTGGAAAAGGGCGAGCTGGCCGTTGCCGGGCTGATCCTGGAGCTGGCATATTCCGATGACAAACGTTTCCGCGACCGGGGAAAAGGTTTGTTTGAACGTTTATTCAAATAGCAAGCAGCAAGCGGGGAGGAGCCTTTGTGCAGGAAACTTTTGTTCACGGGCAGCTGCAGACGTTGGCCGTAACAGTAGCACTTGGTTTTTTTATCGGTATCAGTTATGATGTGCTCAGTGTCTTCCGGCAGTTTGTCCGCCTGAAGCGGTCGCTGCAAACTTTCCTGGATTTTCTGTACTGCTTTGTGATGAGCATTACGGTTTTTCTGGTTTTGCTGGGACAGAACTGGGGGGAAATAAGGGCATATGTCTTTCTGGGTCTGGGTCTGGGCACCCTGTTATATCTGCTTGTACTTCACCGCAGCTGCCGCCTGCTGCTGGTAAAGACAGCCATGCTGCTGTGTCGGCTGCTGCGTTTTTTGACGGCGCCCCTCCGCCGGCTGACGCACCAATACAATCGTTTTCTGGCCGCAAACAGGCGTTTTTTTGCCGCGCGCTTTAAGCAGGATAAAAAGAAAACAAATAAAAAGCGCTTGCGTTTAAAGTTTTGGCGGAAAAAGAAGGAATAGCGGCAACATGCAGCGAAATTACATATACTTCAGCGCGAGAGGCGAAATAAAATGAGCGCACTGTCCGGACAGGTGAAAAACAATATAGCTTACCTGCAGCAGCCCTGGAAAAAAAGTATCGGAAGGCGTCTTTTTTTCCTGTTTATTCTCCTTGCCGCCCTTTACTTTGCCGTCCTTTTTGCCGGCCAGTATCTGAAGCTTCACCGGCTCCGGCAGTCCCTGGCGGAAATTAATGCGGAAATTGAGGCGGCCAGGGCAACCAATGCTGAAATGCGGGCTGAAATTGAACGCCTGCACTCGCCGTCTTACCTGGAACAGATTGCGCGGGAAGAACTGGGCATGGTGCGCGAAGGTGAATTGCTTTTTTATTTTCGCGGGGAGGACAGCCCTTAACCTGGAGGCGTGCGACTTCTTGACAAACATAACAAACCGGATATAATGGGAATAGACAATTTTGTAAGGGGGAATACTGCTCGTATGTCTTTAGTGGTGGGCGCCATCGTTGAAGGGGTGGTCACCGGCATCACCCATTTTGGAGCCTTTGTACAACTTGAAAACGGGGAAACCGGCCTTGTCCATATTTCCGAAGTTGCAGATACTTATGTGAAAGACATTCATGACCATCTGCAAAAAAGGGACAAAGTCCGGGTCAAAATTCTGTCTGTCGATGGGAACGGCAAAATTGGTCTTTCTATTAAACAGGCGGCGGAAGGCTATGGCACCCACAGCAGAGGCCCCCGCATCTCGTTTGAAGACAAGTTAAGCAAATTTTTAAAAGACAGTGACGAACGTCTGCAGGACCTGCGCAGGAATACGGAATCAAAGCGCGGCGGCAGAGGATCTTCATACAGGGCCAATATGTAGACAAGGTATCCTTTTCAGGGTACCTGTTTTTTTATGTTCAGACCTACAGGTTTTCCTTAAGGAAAGGAAGAAAAGTTATGTACTGTGCAGCCATTGATATAGGAACAAATTCCACCCGCCTGCTCATTGCCGAGAAAAAAGGCTGTAAACTGCAGGAAATCTGCAGGGATCTTGCCACCACGCGCCTTGGTGCAGGACTACGGCATGAGGGCAGGCTGCCGGCAAGCGGAAAAGCAGCCACGCTGGCTGCCGTCCGTGCCTTTGCCGAAAAAGCCCGCCGCAGGGGATGCAATTATATCCGGGCAGTAGCCACCAGTGCCATGCGGGAGGCGGCGGACGGGTCAGATTTCGCCCGGGAGTTGGCAGCAGCCGCAGATTTGCAGGTAGAGATCCTGCCGCCGGGAACGG
>DUUE01000236.1 GCA_012841735.1 Bacillota bacterium
CGTCCCTGTGTGTCCACCACAAGGGGTGCCAGCCCCAGGCTACGGTGCATCAGCAGTGAGGCGCGCTGGTCCTGGAAGTTGAATTGCTTTCCTGTATCGCAGAGAAAGACCACGGGGAATTCAAGACCTTTTGCTTTGTGAATACTCATAATGCGGATCACATTTTCCTTTTCCCCCAGCACACGGGCGCTGCCCAGGTCTTCTCCTGCCAGTCGCAATTGTTCCAGAAAGGCAAGAAAACGGGACAACCCCTGCCGGCTGAAGCGGTCAAACTGCCTTGCCCGGGAAAAAAGGGCACGCAGATTGGCCTTGCGGCTTTCTCCTGCCGGCAGCCCGGCAACAAAATCGGCAAAGCGGCTTTCCCGGTAAACTGTGGCAATAAAGTCGGACAGCCTCTCCCTCCTGGCCAGCGTCCGCCACCTGTCAAGGCGCTCCAGAAAAGCGGCAATTTTATCGCCAACACCAGGTAATCCTGCGGCGGCGGCAGCTTTCACAGCCTGCCAGAAATTGCTTTCACGACCTCCCGCCTGGCGGATGCGAGCCAGTTCCTCCACAGTGAGTCCCACAAAGGGTGAGCGCAGGACGGCTGCCAGCGGGATATCCTGCTGCGGGTTGTCAATTACCGCCAGCAGCGCCAGCATTATTTTTACTTCCAGCGCAGTAAAATAACCTGTATCCAGTTCCGCATAAGCAGGGATCCGGTGAGCGGCCAGAATGTCCGCCATCCTGTCAGCCCGGCCCGCAGTTGTCCGGAGGAGAATGACTATATCGGCATACTGCAGCGGACGGTATTCCTCCAGATCCTTGTCATAGATATAAAGTTTTTCCGGTGCCGTAAGTTCCCTGATTTTTTGGGCCACAACCAGGCATTCGCGTTCAAAGGCAGTGTAATCAAGAAAAGCGGTTTCGCTTTCGTTTTCTTCAGGGGCTGATGCCATCCCCTGCCCCGTTTCCTTTTCCAGCAGGATAATTTCCACCGGTTCGGCGGCCGCTGTCGGCCCGGTGCATTCAGGATAGCGGGCGCCGCAGACAAGGACGGCATTTTCATCATAGTCAATTTCCGCCGCTTCTTTTGTCATCAGCCGGGAAAAAAGAAAATTGACTGCATCCACCACACTGCGGCGGCAGCGGAAATTATGGCGCAGGAGAATGCGCAGACCTCCTTCCTCCCCGGCGTAAGCATGATATTTTGCCAGAAAGATACCCGGCTCACCGAGGCGGAAACGGTAAATACTCTGCTTGACATCGCCCACCATAAAGAGATTGGGCGCTTCTTCCCCCTGCCGGGAAACGAGCTGCAGGATGGCATCCTGCACCGGGTTGATGTCCTGATACTCGTCCACCAGGACATGCTCATACTGCCGGCGCAGTTCAGCAGCTGCAGCAGAAGGCAGAAGTTCACCTGCGGCATTTGTCTCCTGTGACAGGATTTGCAGGGCGTAATGCTCCAGGTCGGTAAAATCCAGCACGCCCGCCCGCTTTTTTAGCTCCCGGTAAGTTGTGGCAAATCGCAGCACCAGCCTTGCCAAAGCCCGTACTTTGGGGGCAAGGAGGCGGATTTCACCCGTAAAATCCTGCAGGGAGCGGCGGAAAAAGTTTTCCCCGGCTTTGTTGACAAGTCCTTTCGCCCTGTTCCGCAGATCCTGTGCCTCCGCTTTCACCTCTTCCGCTGCATCTCTCACCCGCGGCAGGTTGCCAAAAGCAAACCCCAGCCATGCCGCCCGCAGTTCTTCCCAGGGGCGGGAGAGAAGCTGTGCCAGCTGTTGCAGGGATTCAGCCTCTTTCTCCAGCACTGGAAGGTAGGCATCCGGTCCGCCCGGTTTAAGGGCACAGGCTATTGCCGCCTGCAGGCACTCTGCCGCTTCCGCCAGGATCAGGTGCAGAGCACTTCTCACAGGTTCAAGCCACTGTGTAAGCAGTGTTTCGTCGGCGCCGGCGGGAACCTGTTCATACATTGCAACAGCCTGTTCGAGCCATACCTTTGGCCGCGGGTTGCTCCAGGCAAAACTGTAAAGCTGCAGAAGATCTTTTTGTAATTTCGCCTCTACATTGCCGTCGTAATCGGCAAGCAAAGCAAAAATATCTTCCTCCCCGCCGGCGAAAGCCTGCTCCAGTACCAGAGCGGCGGCATCATTTCTCATGAGGGCGGCTTCGGTCTCGGCAGCCACCCGGAAAGAAGGGTCGATATCCAGGAGATAGAAATAACGGCGGATGATACCCAGGCAAAAGGAATGCAAGGTGGAAATGGCGGCACCACCAAGCAGGGGAAGCTGGCGCGCAAGTTCATATCTGCCGTCTTCTGTGATTGCTTTTTCCAGGGCGGCGGCAATACGATCACGCATTTCCGCCGC
>DUUE01000420.1 GCA_012841735.1 Bacillota bacterium
AGGCACGTTTAGAGGCTATGCTGCGCGCTTTTCCGGATGAGCCCGTTTACGAAGACTTCTATAAAGTTTTCAGCATTCTTGCCTACAACCCGGTCTTTGACAGGCAGACACAAGTCCCGGGGCTGAAAAAATAGTATTTCACCCTGCCCGGATACAGCGGCCAGCTTTTTGCATAGCAGGCCGCAACAGCTAAAAAGAAAAAGAAATTGGCGGACAAAATGTCCGCCTTTTATTTCCTTTTCCTGTCATAGTATTTCATAATATTGAAACCGGCCAGTGGTCGTATATATGCACCCAGGGTCGTCAACATCACATAAAGATCGTCCCCCTGGCCGCCGACGCCGAAGAAAAAGCCGGAATCATGCATCAGCTGCGGGTTAAGAATAAAAGTCCCCTGGTTGCCGTTGCAGGTATCCTCCGTCCAGCTCATCAAATAGGCATCATCGCGGAGCTTGACATACAGGCAGGGTGAACTCCACATCACACCGCCGGTATTGTTCTGCATCATGATGGTCCATGAGCAGGAAGTGGGCGAGCTGTAGACATGGACAGAATGCATAAAATCGCTGTAGATATTTGCCTGCGCCCTGCCCACCATTTCCGTGGTAAAATCATGGCGCTCCACCGCGGGGGGCGTAGGCCCGCCGTCCATTTCCAGGACGCCGAATATGGCTTTATGTCCCACCTCCCACGGTTTGCGACCATTGCCAAGCTGTGCATCCACACATGTTACAAGGGCTTTGGAGAAATCAATGGCGTGAGTCAGGCAGCGCAGCGGATTGGTCCCCGTACAGAGATGGCTGAAAAGAATAATGTCTTTGGCCGGCTCAAAGCTCTGGTATATTTCTTCCTGCCAGTCGGTCTCGCCCGGGACCCGCCACTTCAGGCGGGACGAATCAATGATTGCATATTCCCAGACAGGCCCGTCGTCAAAACGGAGCAGAAAACTCATGCCTGCCATGTAGTCGGTAACTTCCATCGTATTCCTACTGGCCATAATGGAGCGGCCCTCAAAAATTTTACACTTATGCTTAATCAGTTCATCCACCTGTTCTTTTGTCAGGTCCGGATACACAAACCTGGGACGGTAGGAAGGACGGGAACCTTTGGGTGCATCCTCCCGGGGTCTGGCGTTTTCCGGCAGTTCCGTGCCGTAATCTGAAAGGGGCTCCAGATTGGTCGCCTTTCCTGTGACTTCTCCACTGCCATAGTACACCTGGTAATCAAGCTCATCATTTAGGTCAAAGCCAAGGCGCACACCGATATGCTCCACGGTGAAAAGGTCTATGACTTCAAGCGTAAAAGTACCCGAGTATTCGGCGTCAACACGCGAGTAAATGTAGCACCTGTCGTTAATTTTAATATAATCAGACGGACCCGTAATGGTAATACCGCCGCGCGGGTGGTCCAGTTCAACATATGAAGACCAGACAACTGAAGGGAAAAAGTAAAGCATTTCCGTGCCATTATCATTTTTCCAGTAGGTCCCCAGGCCCTCCAGGCGGTTGGTCAACCCGTGCCGCTTTACGGGAGCAGGCTCACCTGTCCGGACATAACCAAACAGATAATGGCGCCATACTTCGCGCTTGTCAGGTTCAAACCCGCAGAACCATACTTCAAAGACAGTGGCCAGGTTGGTCTTTTTGTCAATGACCACATTGTACCCGCGGACAGTGCCGGGGATCAGATGTGTAAAAAGGATGATCCCGCCCAGTTGTTTTGCCGTGTAGGGAGCGCTGACAGCCTCTCCGCCGTCCTCCCGCAAAGTTAGCATATCCTCATTGAAGTCATAATCCAGCGTCGGCCCTTCATCCAGAACGATTTGCAGCTTCTCCCCGGCCAGTATGCCGGCTGGCGGAGAAGCACTGACGGCTTTCGGCACCGGCGTCAGTTTCTGCCTGATCTGCTCTTCGGTCAGCGGTGTATACTTGTCATAAAATGTGGCGCGAAAATAATTCATCGCTCTGACTCCTTTCCAATTTTCTTGCCAGATAAACAAGGCTGCTGCCGGAGGTGACTGGTAAACTTTAAAGAAACTTCTCTTTATACATGCGGCAGCCCGCAGCACGGGCATTCTTACCCGGCAGCTACTGTTACATAATACTTCTTTTTGCCGTTTTTCTCCTTCCGACAAATAAAAATATTCTGAATATAGCCCGGGCTATCGCCGCCGGATTTGTTTCATTATTCTCTGGCTCGACTGGGGGATGGATTTTGGGAACTGAGGTAACAAGTAAAGCCATTTTTAATAAACGGCACAACTTAAATAGCCTGCAGAGTAATCTTATCAACTCCGCAGGCTCTTGTTTACACCTGAAAAGAATGCGGCATAGCCGGCTATACGTTCAACATAGCTTCATCCGGCAATCAGTCAACAATTGTCTTGATTAATTCTATCCTTGGGCCAAACAGGCCGGTTGAGATGTTTTGCATCAGGTAAACATATACTATATCTTGGCTTACTATTTCCAAGCCCCGCAGGTTCAGCAACGGGTGCACAAGCGTGTTAAAGCCTAACCACCTGGCTACATACTGTACAGGGTTATCGCCTGCATTAAAAAACACACGGGCTGAGGCATTAAGGCCTGGCATACTGTTTTCGATTTTGATGTTAAAACTTTGACCCACGGGCGTTGCCCCGCCGCCGATTCTGCTGAATTCAGCCACAGCCAAATGAAAATCATCGCCGGAACCAAATGGATAATAGTTAAAGACTTTGTTTGCTACGTTAATGACATCAAAATCAATATAAAGAGGAACAAAATCCAGCACTGCCGGTGTTGTTACCTGCATTAAGGGGTAAAGTGAGCCGTTATTTAAGAAATAGAATGCCTGATCCATGGTGCTGAAGTTGCCAAACCCGTATCTGGCCCAAACCACAAAACCATCGGCAAAAACATAGACAAAAGGTCCTGTTATCTTTCTGTTGAGAAAGTACTGGTGATCAAACTTACAGGGGCTCCCGATAGCCAACCAGGGAATAAACATGCTGAAGATGAAAAAAACATCCTGGTAGGAAACGTTACTTATCACCAAACCGTTACTGCCGGAAGGAGTAACATTCAGCCGCCACCCCATCTCTTCAATTAACATAGTTTGATGAGTTTGTGTTATCCCCAGCTGTGCATTTTTTTCCTGCACAAATTCAGGAAGGCTCTCGTTTGAACTTCTCACTTGCGCACCATTCAACAATTGAATTGTTGTGACCGGCTGTATTTTTTCCCCTGTAACAGGATGCAACTGCAGAACAGCGGGGAAATCTTCAGGAAATTTACCCCCAGCCATTTTCCATATACTCCTTTCATTCTGCTTTGCTATCCGGCACGCTATACTACATTACAATATGAAGTGCCTGCTTTCTTTGTTACTCATAGCCCGGCAATTCAGTTTATCAGGTCATGATACTTTAACTTTTAGCATTTTTGTGCTACACTATATGCGTACCGTCCGCCATGCTCCCGGGTACATACCTTAAAATTGGAAAATTGCGAAAAAGGGAACAAAAATTACCCCGGCAGAGGGTATGCCCTTTGGGGGGTATTTCCAATTAATTAATTAAGGGAGGAAATGTTGATGGAAAAAGTTTATGAGTTTCTCAAAAAGTGCGGGACGTATTATCTTGCAACAGTGGAAGGGGACCAACCCCGGGTCCGACCCTTTGGTACGGTGGCAATTTTTGAGGGCAAACTCTACATACAAACAGGCAGGAGCAAAAACGTCTCCAAACAGATGGCAGCAAACCCGAAAATTGAAATCTGCGGTATGGCAGGCGGCAAGTGGATTCGCGTCGAGGCAACTGCTGTTGAAGATAACAGGATTGAAGCCGAGCAACACATGCTGAACGAATACCCCTCCTTAAAAACAAGATATGCAGCCGGCGATGGCAACAACCAAGTCCTTTATCTCAAAGATGCAACGGCAACCATTTCCTCTTTTACAGAAGAGCCTGAAGTAATTAAGTTTTAATGTACCTCAACCTATAAAATTTCCCTTTCACTTTTGAAAGGGGAATTTTATTTTTATTTAGGCGGCAATTAGTCAGAATAATGGCGCAAAACATAGGGGGACAGCAAGATGGGATCTCCCGCAACCTGTGTTTGGATGCAAGAGGTAGCAGCGCTAATTACCCGTGCCGGAGGATTTAATTTCCGGCGCTTTGTCATAGGTCCGGTTCAAATCCTATTTGCCTTATTCACGGCATAAACACAATAACACCATGGGTAATTGCAACATTATCCGCCGGAACAGGAAAAACAACGGCTTTACGGAAACGGTCAGGCTGTGGGGCGCCTTGTCGTGCTATTCCTGAAAACATGGCAAACGGGTTCTTTAAGTCCTCTAAAAAGAAGGTATCCCCGGCAAAGACTCTTGTGACGGCTGCAGCCAGTTGTGGATCGTCGATCTTGCATTGCAAAATGCGGATGTCTCCTTTTTCAAGGTTCTTAGCCGGCGTTTTCGTTTCTGCCGCAAAAGCCTTGTTTACCACGGCCAGCGCATGTTGCGGCGTAAATATAGCGATGGGATAAGGGAAAAAATCGATGATTTGAGAAAACAGCCTATCGTTTGCGACAAGCAACTGAAATTTTTTTATCATTTGACCTTGAGTCTCTGTTCTTTCCTCCAACATTTTCTGGACTTCCAACAGTTCCTCA
>DUUE01000186.1 GCA_012841735.1 Bacillota bacterium
CCCGCTGATGATGATCAAGGGAGCCATCGGCATGCTGGTAGGCTGGGGTGCGGCCACCCTTATCTCCCTCCGCATGGGCGAGGGAAAATTTGCCGAGGCGGAAAAAATTCTGGGCAACGCGCTTACACTTACTTTCGGACTGGCATTTTTCGTTTCTCTTCTTTCTTTTATTTTCCTGGAACCGCTGATGCGCCTTTTTGGCGCCAGTGACGCCATTATGCCGTATGCCATCAAATATATGCGCCCGGTTCTGGTGGGCAATGTGTTCCATCTTATCGGTGCCAACAGCCTGATCCGGGCGGAAGGCAATCCCCGCGTAGCCATGTATACCAATTTTATCGGTTCCGGGCTGAATATTGTCCTGGATGCCCTTTTTATTTTCGGGCTCGGCATGGGTGTGACGGGAGCGGCCGTGGCCACAGCCCTTTCACAGTTTCTTTCCACCTGCTATGTCCTGTCTTATTTTTTGCGCGGCCGCAGTATGCTGAAACTGACAACCGCCAATCTGCTGCTTACCCGCCGGCTGGTGCCGGCCATACTTACCATCGGTACACCGCAGGCTCTGCGTCACGTGGTCAACAGCATGGTGGTGGTTATTCTCAACAACAGCCTGCAGCTGCACGGCGGTGATGTGGCCGTGTCGGCCATGGGCATTATTTTCAGTATTGACTCCCTGCTGCTTTTGCCGCTGATGGGTTTGAGCAATGGCGCCCAGCCCATTATCGGCTTTAATTACGGTGCCCGCCAGTACAGGCGGGTAAGACGGATCTTTTTTTACGCCGTGGCAGTGGCCACGGTGGTGATGACCCTCATTTATCTTGCCATGATGCTGGTGCCAACTTTCTTTGTGCGTCTCTTTACCCCGGAAGAGGAACTGATTGAGATGGGGGCATGGGGGCTTAAAATATTCCTCTTTATGATTCCTGTCCTTGGCTTCCAGACCATTGGTGCCAACTACTACCAGGCCATAGGCAGGCCGCGGCAGTCGATTTTTCTCAACCTGGCAAGGCAGGCCATATTCCTGCTGCCGGCCTTACTGATCCTGCCCCGCTTTTTCGGCCTGGCCGGTGTCTGGGGGGCCCAGCCGGTGGCTGATTTCCTGTCTTTTGCGGTGACGGCAATCTTCATCGCGGGGGAAATGCGCTTCCTGGAGCAGGCCGGGGACAGTCCGGTGCCGGCAGCAGGTGATGTATAAAAGTCTTGTGTTTGCCGCAAGCACCCCGGGCGGGGAAAGGGCCGGGGCGCAGCCGCCCTGCAGGCAGCGTCGCATAACTTGCCGGCGGAAGCGCCGGCTTTTTGCTTTGCCGGCGGTGGCAATACCTGCGCGCACAAAATGGCGGATACGGCAGAAAGACAAATTTTGCGCAAGGAAATGGGGCAGTTTTAGTCGAATATTATCAACTTGAAGAACAATCCCGCAGCGGGCTGCAGGAGGAAGAACAGATGCAAAAAAAATGGTTACAGATACTGGTAGTTTCACTTATATGTATTTTGTTTCTGCATGGCTGCAGCGGCAAAAAAACAGACGATCCCCCGGTATTCAACCCGGTAGAAGAGCAGCCGGAACCGGATCCGGATCCGGAGGAACCCGTGGCAGAAGACCCGGAAATAACCCTGGAGAATGTGGTCCCGGCCTGCGTGGTTATTGACAACCATGCCGCCGCCAGGCCTCAGTCGGGCCTGCAGGAAGCCACCATTATTTATGAATTCCTGGCGGAAGGCGGCATTTCACGTTTCATGGCGGTTTTTGACAGGGTATTGGCTGAGAGCCTTGTTATCGGTCCTGTCCGCAGCCTGCGCCCTTATTTTGCCGAGACGGCCCTGGAGTATGGTGGGGCGGTGATGTTTTCCGGTACTTCCTTCCGGACGGAACAGCTCATCGCAAAAATGCCCCTGAAAAAAATTATTGCCGACAAGTATTTCTGGCGGGACAGCAGCCGCAAAGCCCCCCACAACCTTTATACCGACCTGGGGAAACTGTATGCCGGCCGGGGAGCATCTGAAGTGGAAACTGTAAAGTTCCTGCCTGCCGAACTGCCCGCGGGAGAGGAAGGCACGGAGCTGGAGGTAGTCTACAGCAAAGACAATATCGTCCGCTATACGTACGATGAGGAGAGTAAAAGTTACCTGCGCTACCACGGCGGCAAACCCCATACCGACCGGGAAACGGGAAAACAATACCGGGCGACACGGGTAATAGTACGTAAGAACCGCCATACCGATGTGGAAAACGGTTTGGTCAATATTGACCTCGGCGGTTCCGGCACTGCCGTTTTATACGAGCTGGGACAAAAATATGACCTGACCTGGGAGAAAAAAGACG
>DUUE01000383.1 GCA_012841735.1 Bacillota bacterium
CAGGAATATCATGGCGGGTACCTCCGCTATTGTAAAGAAAAAAAGCAGCGGCACCAAAGCCAGGACACGGGCATGCGGGCAAATTAGCGCATATGCGCCCAGAATGCCTGCCACCGCCCCGCTGGCACCGATGACGGGAACGGGACTGTGCAGATTAAACACAATTTGCGTCATCCCCGCTGCCAGTCCCATCAGCAAATAAAATACCAGGTAGCGCAGGTGCCCCAGGCGGTCTTCAATATTGTCACCAAATACCCATAAATACAGCATATTGCTGCCGACATGAAGCCAACTGCCATGTAAAAACTGGTGCGTAAAAAGCGGCTGGATGGCAGCCGGGAATGCTCCCGCAGCAAGCGCAGCGGCAAACCGATGCGGGATCAGTCCGTAAGTATAAACCAGGGCAATCAGTTCACTGTCCGGCATGAAAAACTGGCGGAGAAAGATATATATGTTCAGGATAATAAGAGCCATGTTAACAATGGGGAAACGACGTGCCCGCGGCGAATCTTTGAGCGGAATCATGATATAACCCTCCTTACTTCCTGTACAACAAACCGGAGTTATCTCTGCTTATTTCTGGTTGTCCCCCGCCCGTTCCTGCTGCCGGGGCATTTTGTCAGTATTTTGTAAGGTGTAAAAAACAAGGAAGGCAAACGGCATGCCGGACGGATTCCTTTAAGTCTAGAATGCCGTTTGCCTTTTGGCTTTATTCCAGCGCACCGGATACTCCGGCTGACGCAAATGTTGCCATTTCATGCATAATTTTCAGAGCGGCGTCCACCATGTTCATGCCCAGGGCTGCTCCCGTCCCTTCACCCAGGCGCATATTCAGGCGCAAAAAGGGAGTAAGACCGAGCATTTCCAGAATGATGGCATGTCCTGGTTCTTCCGACAGATGGGAGGCCAGCATATATTCAGCCGCCAGCGGCTGGAGACGTGCGGCGATTAAAGCGGCTGCACCGGAGATAAAGCCGTCAATCATCACAGGTATTTTGTGTGCCGCTGCAGCCAGCATTACACCGGCCATGCCGGCTATTTCCAGGCCCCCTATTTTGGCCAGGACATCAAGGGCATCATCAGCCTGCGGCCTGTTGACGGCAAGAGCCTGTTCAATAACCCTGATTTTTAGCTGCAACCTGGCATCGTCCGCTCCGGTACCGCGGCCGCAGACATCGGCTACGGGACGATTGCTGTAAAAGGCGGCAATGGCTGCACTGGGAGTAGTGTTGCCGATCCCCATTTCACCGGTCCCCAGCAGACCGGCACCCTTGTTAATGCAGTCT
Source organism: Bacillota bacterium (assembly GCA_012841735.1). Lineage (GTDB taxonomy): Bacteria > Bacillota > Dethiobacteria > Dethiobacterales > Dethiobacteraceae > DUUE01. The sequence goes on from DUUE01000383.1 coordinate 1,287, forward strand.
TCCGCTATTTCAATACCCGCTTCCAGGGCGGCAACCGCCTGCGCGCGCGTCATCGCCGGACCCTGTGCCATATTCGCCGTGCCATAGGCCACTTTCCGCCGGCAGAGCAGCGGATGTTCAGGCAGGTCGGAAGCCACACCCACATCAACTATAAGCAGTTCCGCCCCGGCATGGCGCGCCAGCACATTCATGGCGGCACCGCCGGACAGGAAATTGAGTACCATTTGCGGAGTTACTTCCTGCGGATAAGCCGACACTCCTTCCGCCACCACGCCGTGGTCACCGGCCATCAGAATGGCTGTTTTCTGCGGCACTTCCGGTTTTGCTTTTCCCGTAATACCGGCAATTTTGCGGGCGATGGATTCCAATACCCCCAGGCTGCCCGGCGGTTTGGTCAGGCTGTCAAGAAGTTTTTGTGCTTCAGCCTCCGCCTGCCTGTCCGTGGGAACAATTTGTTCCAGGACTGTCTGCAGCTTTTCCATTTTGCATTCCTCCTTTGGTTTTTGTTACAGAAAAAGTCCTCAAGCAAAAGTAATGCTTGAGGACTTTACCATCATCCACGGCGCCGGTTTTATGGCAGGTCTCCTGGCTTACGGATCATTGTCCCCGTCTCCTTCCCATCCGTCCCGGACAGTGGCGCTGACGGTTTCTTCCCGTTTACAGTGGCGGGTCCGCCCGGGATTTTCACCCGGTTCCCTATTCTCCGCCCGGCGGGCGGCACCATAAAACTTTATGCATTTGTCAACATTATATCCGGCGTGACTGGCGCTGTCAATAAGGCACCGGGGCAGGACTGCAGGATTTCAGCGCCTAGACAATCCTGAATGCGCGAGCCGCCGCTATGGCATACAGGTAGGCGGCG
>DUUE01000122.1 GCA_012841735.1 Bacillota bacterium
CAAAATTTATCAGTCCATGTCTGCCTTTAAAAGGGACTTTTTTCAGCTGGAGCGGCTGTTGGCAGAAACAGCGGGCATTAAAACGCGGTTCATGCGCTTTCCCGGCGGGTCCAATAATACTGTCAGCCGCCGTTATGCCTGGCCGGGCCTGATGCAGGCCCTGGTCAGCGAAATGGACCGCCTGGGCTATATACATTTTGACTGGAATGTGGAGGCAGGCGATGCCACCACTGCCATAAATGACAGCGGCGCCATCCGGGACAACATCCTGGCAGGCGCCGCCGGCAAAAGCAATGCCCTGATTCTGCTCCATGACGGCCGGGGGAACCCGGCTACTGCCGAGGCGCTACCGGATATTATCGGCGGGCTGCGCCGGGCAGGCTTTAACTTTGCCGTCCTTTCACCCGTTTCTTATCGTGTCCAGTTTCTGAAACCTTGAGGTTGCCCTGTATGCGCAGGGCTTTTTGTTTATATCCGGGATGGGGCATAAAAAATTTTTTTAATTAACTATATACAAGACTATACAGATCTGCTATAATAACGGAAAAGGAGTGAAGTTTTTCACAAGGCCTTTGTTTTTTTATGCCCTGGCATGCGAAATTTTTCACAATAATCGCAATAATTTTACAAAGCTCTGGCTGCGTATCGCTTGCCGGCAGAAATGCATAGAAAGCGCTTACGCAAGGGGGTGTTAGCAGAAAACCCATCCGGCAGCCTGCCTTCTCCCTGCCGTTTGTGCAGACTGCCCGGACTACCCGTCAAGGCACTCCTGTGCCCCGGAGGCATGACTTAAGCCGGCTGCAGTAACAGTTTTTGTCACAACAAAAAGAGTGGCCACCCGGAACCGCCGCCACTCACGTAACAAAGGAGGAAGAAAATGAAACCGGAACTTGAACTGCTGGCTGACTCAATATGCGCCAGGTATGATTATGACGCAGTTAACCTGTTGCCTATTTTGCAGGAAATACAGAGCCAATCGGCACGCAACTATATCAGTGAAGAAATGGCGAGAATAATTGCCCAAAAACTGGATATTACAGAAAGCCGTGTTTATGATGTTATCACTTATTTCTCCGCCCTTTCTTCCGAGCCCAGGGGTGAAGTGATTATTCAGATCTGCGATTCTACCACCTGTACTGTTAACAACAACAAAGATTTAATCCGCTGGTTTGAAGAGGAACTGGGGATTAAAGTGGGCGAAACAACGCCTGATAATAAATTTACCCTTATCTTCACCCACTGTTTCGGTGCCTGTGATATTTCGCCCGCTGTGCGTATTGACCACGATGTCTACGGCATGTTAACACGGGAAAAAGTGAAAGAACTGATTGCAGCCAAAAGGGGGCCTGTGGCATGAAGCAAGTGCATTTTATCACTGAATTGTTCGACAAATATGACGGGCGGAGCCTGCAAGCTTACCTTGAGGTGGGAGGCTTTGCCTCGCTGAAGAAGTTGCTGGTCAAAGGTACTGAGGCAGTGCTGGCTGAAATTGATGCCTCAAGCCTGCAAGGCCGGGGAGGAGCAGCTTATCCCACAGGCAAAAAACTGCGCCAGGCACAGGCGGAAAAAGCGGCACGCAAGTTTGTGGTATGTAATGCCGATGAGGGTGAACCGGGGACTTTTAAGGACAGGGAACTGCTCAAGCGCAATATCTACCAGGTAATTGAGGGCATGGTTATTGCCGGCATCTGTACGCAATCCGCAGAAGGCATCATTTATGTGCGGGAAGAGTATACCAATATGCATGCTGAAATCAGGGCTGCCATTGCGGAATGCTACAGGCACAAGTTTTTGGGCAAAGGCATAATGAGTTCTGCCTATAATTTTGACTTAAAGCTCTTCAGCGGTGCCGGAGCCTATGTCTGCGGCGAAGGCTTTGCCATGTGTGAAAGTATGGAAGGCAAAAGCGGCCGGCCGCGCAGCAAGCCGCCGTATGTAAAGCAGGAAGGTTTTCTTAACCTGCCCACGCTGGTAATAAACACGGAAACATTAAGTACCATTGTCAGCATTATTAAACACGGTGCGGACAGTTTCAGGCGTTATGGCACGGAAAAAAGCCCCGGTACCAAGCTGATCAGTATTTCCGGGAAAGTAAACCGCCCCGGTGTTTATGAGATTCCTTTCGGGCTTACCATCAGGGAAATAATTACCGACCTGGCCGGTGGCATCCGCAACGGCAAAAAGGGCTATTTTGTGCAGATTGGCGGTGCGTCCGGCGGCATCCTGCCGGAGCGGCTGTGGGATACACCCTATACCTATGAAGATTTGTCTGCGACGGGTCTCAGTGTGGGTTCCGGCGCCATTGTGGTGGCGGATGAAGACAACAGTTTGATGGAGTACCTGAAAGTGGTTCAGGAATTCTTCCGGCATGAAAGCTGCGGCAAGTGTACCCCCTGCCGGGAAGGAAACAGGCAGTTGCATTTCATTTTTGAGCGGATTATGGACGGTACGGTAACAGCCGCTGATTACGACAACCTGGAGATAGTGCTGGATGTAATGGGGAAAGCATCTCTCTGCGGTTCAGGCAAAACGCAAGTTGTTCCCTTCAGGACTGCACAGCGGTATTTTCCGGAACTGTTTGCGGCAGAAGAAAGCTGTATGGCAAAAAAGGCGGTGGTGTAAATGAAAACAGTATTGCTGACCATTGAAAAAAAAGTTGCCCTCACTATAGACAATAAAAAAGTTACAGTGCCGGAAGGGACCACAGTCCTGGAGGCTGCCAAAAAAGCAGGCATTCATATTCCCACCCTCTGTTACCTGAAGGACATCAACAAAGCGGGTGCCTGCCGCATCTGCCTGGTGGAAGCCAACGGCTCCCTGCAGGCATCCTGTGTGCTGCCCGTGTCTGAGGGTATGGTGGTTAAGACAAACACTCCCCGGGTCCGGCAGATGCGGAAAAGCATCCTGGCTTTAATTTTAGCCAACCACAACAGCAACTGTCCCACCTGTATCCGGAACAATAACTGTGAACTGCAGACTCTTGCCAAAGAGCTCAACTTAAGGGAAGAAATCTTTGCGCGGGAATATTCCCGGCACATTGACGATTTGTCCCCATCCGTCGTCCGGGATGACAGTAAATGTATTAACTGCGGCCGCTGTGTCAATGTCTGCAATGATGTGCAGACCGTGGGCGTCCTGGGTTTTGTTCACCGCAGTGACCGTACCAAGGTTGCTCCGGTTTATGACAAGTCACTGGCGGAGCTGTCCTGTATTAACTGCGGGCAGTGTATTGTCAACTGCCCGGTGGGGGCGCTGCGGGAAAAAGACAATACCGATCTTGTTTGGGAGGCTCTGGCAGACGACACAAAACATGTGGTGGTTCAGACTGCTCCAGCCGTCAGGGCTGCACTGGGAGAAGAGTTCGGCCTGCCCATGGGCACCAGTGTAACGGGGAAAATGGTGGCCGCCCTGCGGCGGCTCGGCTTTGACAAGGTTTTTGATACAGACTTTGCCGCTGATGTGACAATTCTGGAAGAGGGGACCGAACTGTTAAGCCGGCTGCAGAACGGCGGTGTGTTGCCCCTGATTACAAGCTGTTCCCCCGGCTGGATTAAATTCTGTGAACACAAGTTTCCTGAACTGATACCTCACCTTTCCAGTTGCAAAAGCCCGCAGAATATGATGGGTGCCCTGCTGAAAAGCCACTATGCCAAAATGAACGGGCTGGACCCGAAAGATATTGTGGTGGTCAGTATTATGCCCTGTACCGCCAAAAAGTTTGAAGTCCAGCGGGAGGAACTGGAGGTTGACGGTATCCGCGACGTGGATATCAGCATTACCACCCGCGAACTGGCACGCATGATTAAAGAAGCCAGGATTGAATTTAACCAGCTGGAAGACGAGGCTTTTGACGACTATTACGGAGATTCCACCGGTGCGGCTGTTATTTTCGGCGCCACGGGAGGTGTCATGGAGGCGGCCATCCGGACGGTGGCGGATATTCTGACCGGGCAGGATATTGATGAAGTCAACTATGAAGCTGTCCGCGGGGTTGAAGGCATCAAGGAAGCGGAAATCCAGGTC
>DUUE01000004.1 GCA_012841735.1 Bacillota bacterium
AGAGACGCATCAGGTCGTCTTCCAGGGAAATATAAAACTGGCTGGAGCCCGGGTCGCCCTGCCGGCCGGCACGGCCGCGCAACTGGTTGTCAATCCGCCGGGCTTCATGCCTTTCCGTTCCCAGAATGTGCAGCCCGCCCGCTGCCAGCACCTGTTCCCGCTCTTTTTGGGTGATTTCACGGTATTTTTCCTTCAGTTCCTCCGCCCGTGCCCTGGCAGCCTTTTTGCCTGCTTCGTCTTTTTCCGGGTCGGCAAGCAAAGCATCCAGGTCGCAGCCATATTCCGACCGGAAAGCCTCTTCCGCCAGCACATCCGGATTGCCGCCCAGGAGAATGTCCGTCCCGCGCCCGGCCATATTGGTGGCAATGGTAACCGCACCCAAGCGTCCGGCCTGGGCAATAATTCTCGCTTCACGTTCATGGTATTTGGCATTCAGCACTTCGTGCCGGATACCTTTTTTTTGCAACAGCTTGCTTAAGACTTCGGAAATCTCAATGGAGATGGTGCCTACCAGAATAGGCTGTCCCCGCCTGTGGCGCGCTTCAATTTCTTCCACCACCCGCCGGAATTTGCCTCTCACCGTTTTATAAATCACGTCGGGCAGATCTTTCCGGATCATGGGTTTGTTGGTGGGAATCACAACCACATCCATACCGTAAATACTCTGGAATTCCGCTTCTTCCGTAGCCGCCGTCCCGGTCATGCCGGCCAGCTTCCGGTACATGCGGAAATAATTCTGGAAAGTGATGGAGGCAAGCGTCATGCTTTCCCGGGCTACCTGCACATGTTCTTTGGCCTCAATGGCCTGATGCAGCCCTTCACTGTAACGACGCCCGTACATGAGCCGGCCGGTAAATTCATCCACAATAATAATCTGCCCATCTTTTACCACATAATCCCTGTCTCTTTTCAGCAAAAAGTGGGCACGCAAAGCATTTTCTATCTTCTTCCGCAGGATGTTTTTCTGCTCCAGCTCCTGGCTGTCAAATTCCTCCTCCCAGTCAACTTCTTCATAGGAGATATCTTCCTCACCGTAGAGGCCCGCTTCCCCCAGCAGCGACTCCACCGCATATTCTCCCTCTTCTGTCAGGACAATAGTTTTGGCCTTTTCGTCAACTGTAAAGTGCTTCTCCTCTTTCAGGTTTCGCACCACACTGTCAACACGGAGATAATCCTCGTGCTGCTCTTTGTTGTCGGCCATCTGCCCGGAAATAATCAGGGGGGTTCTGGCCTCATCTATGAGAATGGAGTCTACTTCGTCAATAATGGCATAATGCAACGGGCGCTGGACAAGCTCTTCCTTGTAACGCACCATATTGTCACGCAGATAATCAAACCCGAATTCATTGTTGGTCCCATAGGTTATATCGGCACCGTAAGATTTGCGCCGCTCTTCCGGTGTCAGGCCGTGAACAATCAGTCCTACAGAAAGTCCCAGGAATTCATAAACGGGTCCCATCCAGTCCCTGTCCCTGGCGGCCAGGTAGTCATTGACAGTAACAATATGCACACCGCGGCCCAGGAGGGCGTTAAGATATGCAGGCAGTGTTGCCACCAGGGTTTTTCCTTCGCCTGTTTTCATCTCCGCGATGCGACCCTGGTGCAAAATAATCCCGCCCAGAAGCTGGACATCAAAATGACGCATGCCCAAAACCCTGCGGCTCGCTTCCCTCACAACCGCAAAAGCCTCAGGCAGAAGCTCCCACAAAGCTTCCTCTTCCGCCCGGAAAAGCTCCTGTTCGGCTTCCTGTATCTCCTGACGGGCCACAGTCTCACCCTGCAGATTTGCCTGCAGCTCTGCCAGCCGCCGGCGCGGTTCCTGCAGAGCCGCCTGCAGGCGTTCTTTAAATTCGTCCGTTTTTGCCCGCAGCGCTTCATCCGTCATCGCCCGGCACGTTTCGTCAAGGCTGTTGATTTTTTCTACCACGGGGCGGACCTTTTTGATCTCCCGCTCATTTACATCGCCAAAAAGCCTGGTAAATAAACCACGCATGATAAAACCTCCAGTTTTTGCCTAAATGCAACAAAGGAACCTTGCGGTTCCCAATCAGAAGCCAAACTTATTGTATCACGGATTTTTTCACTGCACAAGCAGAGTCATTCTGCATCTTCCGGGACCCCGGCAGAATTTTCTTCACGCAGCATTTTATGCTGGATAAAAAGGAAAATGCCGCAGATTACAAGGATATCGCCGATGCTGATGACCTGGTGCAGCGGGAAATAAGGCGGGCGCAACGGGATAATATCCGCCAGGAAGGGCAGGCGTGCCGTCTCAGAAAGCAGGATGTGCGTTCCTGCCGGCGTCCCGCTTACCCCGGCTTCTTTCATGGCCGCCGCCGAAACAGGCATTGAACCGCCGTTGGCCGCAATCACCAGGAAATTTAAAAAAGTCCCGGCAGTAAACAGTTTAATGCCCGGCAAGCGGAAATTCAGATAAAGCGCATACAACAGCAGGCAGTAAGCCACTATTGTCAGCCAGGGCAGATGGTAGCCCCTGCCCGCCAGCCAATCCACGGCAACACGGATAAGTACAGCAGCCGCCACCCACACAAGCCCCCGCAGCTTTAAATCGGCAAGTCTGGTGATTTTTCCCCCTCGCAGCCAGCCAATCAGAACAGCCAGCACCACTCCAGACAGAATCACCTGATTTCCCCCTTACGGCGCAGCGCCCTGATGAAAGCCTCAACCACCATGGCATCAAACTGAGTGTTGGAACAGCGCAGCAATTCCTGTACCGCTTCCTCCTTGCTCATCGGCCGGCGGTAAATCCTCTCGGATGTCATGGCATCGTAAGCATCCGCCACACCAATGATTTTCGCTCCCAGGGGTATTTCATCCCCCGTCAGCCCGTCGGGGTAGCCCCGCCCGTCCACGCGCTCATGATGATGGCGGACAATATCGGCATGTTCCCCTATATACCTGATATTGCTCAGAATCTCCGCGCCAACGGCGGCGTGGTCGCGCACCAGTTGAAATTCTTCATCGGAAAGGCGGCTGGGCTTGTTTAAAATTTGTTCGGGTATCCCGATTTTTCCGATATCATGCATTAAAGCCAGATACTCCAGATCTTCCAGCAGGTCTTCCTGCAGGTGCATTTCCTGGCCGATCCAGACTGTATACTTGGCCACACGCTCGGAATGGCCGTGCGTATAGTGATCTTTGGCGTCAATAGTTTTAGTCAGCGCTTTGATTGTACTGATATATTGGTTGCGCATATCCATGTACATGAGAAAAGTATGGCGCGCAACAATCAATGGAATTATAAGCAAGGTCACGCCCGCAATACCCATGCTGTTGTTGATGGCGGCGATGAGGACACCCAGAGGCAAAGTGGCAAAATAATTTGGTACCGACCAGCGAAAAGTCGTCAGCCATACTCCCCAGAAAGAGAGTTTCTGGGACAGGGTAATCGCCAGCATAACAATAAAAGAATTAAACAGAAAATAAAAACATGAACTGAGAGCAATGGGCAGAATATCATCCAATAAAATCAGTTGCCCGGGGGAGGTGTCCAAATAGCGATAAACATAACCGGCCAGTCCGGCGGACAAGGCCAGTTGTGATGCATTAAAAAGCATTTTATAAAACAACTGGTTGAAGCTTTTAAAAGTGCGTTTATGAATAAGCGAGGAGAATCCTGCCCAGGCTGCCACAGCAGGTCCATAGATAATGATTAATGCCAGGTCAATGGCAAAGCTGACGGATACGGATCCGCTCTCCCTGGGAAGCATAACCTCCATATGATCCAGAACAATATGCGCGACGATATAAAAAATGAGGTTATAATCCAAATACTCAGGTCTATTGAAAAATAAAAATAATAATCCTGCTGTAATGACGATAACCGTGTAGATTTTTACAACCAGTGTTTCTTCCCTGAAAGACACTTTTTAACCTCCAAAAATAAAAGGACCGACAAGTGAAGCAAATTACAGCCATCTATAACCGGCACCACCAGCAAGCACGAGAGCTGCCAGTGCAGCAATAGCACGCAGAACCTTTGCCATCTGTTTATCCCCCTTTACGGTTGACTCTGCCGTGATCCGCTAATTGTCGGCAGGAATATCGCTCCGCTTAAGGTGGGAAAAAGGTTGTCGGTCCTTTTTTAACTAAAAGAACATATTAAAACGGGACACGCCTGTTAATTGCGCCCAGGGTTGCCCTGACAACAGCCTCCCTTTCATCCTGCCTGATAACGGCACTGCCTATCAGGCATTCTTCTATTCCCTCTTTAAGCAGGGTGACGGCAGTTGTCACTATTTTTTGGCCACCCAGGGAAAATTGTGCCACGTCCTCCAGGGTAAGGGTGGTACCATCATCCAGGAATTCTTTGACAGCCTCAATGGTTGCTTCAGCAAAAAGACGAAGGTTGTTGCGCCTGGAGTTAATGCCAAAGCTGCGTCCCTGGCAGGTTTTCTTGACAGATGCCAGTTCAACCACAGCCTCAAGTTGATTGCCTTGCAATGAATAAGAAATGGCGGCAATTTTCAGGCGCCTGTTCCCGGATATGCCCTGCCCTTTTTGCAGCTGGACAATGGAAATTTTTTTATGGTCCAGCTCAATGCCGTATTCTACCCTTAACAAGGTCTCAATGTCCCGGACTAATTGTTTGGCGTTTCTGTTTTCCTCTGCAAGAACATGAATTTCCTCAATCTTTTTATTCTCCCCCATAACAATATTAACGGAGATGATGTCACGTATCTGCTTGATCAGATTTTCGCATTCCTGCAGATCTATTTCTTTGGGAGTTTCCGCCAAATGTCCCTCCCCCTCTCTGAAGAAATCTGCCGCCGGTGGTGCCAGGTTATTGCCAGAAATTTCAATACATATTGCATAGTTCGACTCTGCCCGTGAAAATCCTTCCCATATAAGGAAAATCAGTTAAAATTGGCAGCCCAATTCTTCTGCCAGGGCAAAAATGCCCCCTGTTACCAGGGAATGGCCACCCAGAATTACCGGAATGCCGCAATTTTTGGCGGCACGGGTAAATTCCCTGACAAAAGGATCGGCTATCAGCTCATGCTCGCCCAGATCGGAATAAAAACGGTCCGCATCTGACAGCTCTTTTTTCCGGTGCGCAAAAAGCACTCTGGTGTCAATGAGAGCCGCCGCAACCGTATCCGCCAGGCGGGCAAAAAATTTTTCCGGACCGATCTCATCTATCCAGTATCCCAAAAGGGAAACCACTTCATTGCGCTCCAGGCGCCCCAGTGCTTTCATGCCCCGCTCTTCGGAAAAAACACGCAAACGTACTTTAAAATGCTTGTTGATCCGGGAAATGGCCGGTGCACCCACACGCCCGATCAGCGCCACTTCCTCATATTGACCGCATAGGACAGTTTTCAGCTGCTGCAGCCGGTCCGTCCTGAGGTGAAAACTGTCAAGGGCGGCGCGCAACTCCCTGCCGCCAAACGGAGAAGCAGCCAGTATCAGCAGATCGGTGGGGGTATCAATATCAAATTGCGTCCCCAGGGTGACGGGTAAAAGGATTTGGGTAAAACGTGCATCATAGCGCAGGAGCAGGGCAAGGGCGTTATCGGTGGCCGGGGGCGCATACTGCTTGATTACAGCGGCGGGGTTGAAAGCAATCAGATCTGCAGACTGCACATTATTGGTCACATATCTTTTTTCCCCCGCCAGTATTTCCCGGCAGACAAAGCTCCACTCTTCTGCAGCCATCAGCGGGACGGCAGCCCCTCCCATACAGAGCACCGCCCGGCACCGGTAACGGTCCACCAGGTTTTGCAGTTGCCGGCCGAAGTGAAACTGCTCCGGGGACAGATTGTTTGTTTCCACACAAACCCTGGGCAAACCGGCAAGGGCGGCCAGGGAAGGCTGGTTGGTTACCAGTATGATTCTCTCCACTTCCGGCAGGGCACTTATTTTCTGCAAATTATCTTTTAAAGCGGCATGGCGGGCCGCAACCAGCATCTTTTCCACCGGACTTTTGGCATTGCCGCCCTCAAAAATGATTACATCCAACATTTTGCAGCACTTCCTGTAACAATAGCTTATGACCCATGTATACCATGGCAGGCACATGTTTTCAAGCGCCAAGACATCTGCAGACAAAAAAAAGCCGGTTTCCCGGCTTATAACAGTCCGCTTAATAATGCAGTTTATTTCAGTGCAGGCTCAATGAGACCGTAATTTCCGTCTTTACGACGGTAGATCACATTGATTTCATCATTATTTTCCGCATTGACAAAAACATAAAAATCATGACCAAGTAAATTCATTTGCAGGATTGCTTCTTCAACCGGCATTGGTTTTATGAGAAAACGTTTTGTTCTCACCACCGCCAGTTCTTCTTCCTCCTCCGGCTGCGGCTGGCCGTTATTAACTTTCAGGATGCCTCCTCCCTGGCGTGCCTTACGGTTTATTCTCGTTTTATACTTGGAAATCTGACGCTCCAGTTTATCAACAACCTGGTCAATTGATGCATACATATCGTCGGTGGCTACTTCGGCCCGCAGGATTAAGCCGTTAATGGCAGCTGTAACCTCAACCTTGTGCATACCGCGCTGAACTGACATCGTTACTTGAGCTTCCGTGTCAACGGCAAAATATTTATCAATCTTCCCCAGTTTCTTCTCTGCATACCTTTTCAAAGCTTCCGTAACTTCCACATTTTTACCGTGTAAAGTCAGTTTCATCCGCACCAGCTCCTTCACGCTTTTTTAGGTACTGCCGTCAGTTTACGCAGGCGGACCGGAGTATCTAGTATATATATATTTCCTTCTCCGGAAATAAAAATCCTTCAGTGCAATAATTAACAAACAATAAAGGTTTGGCGGGAAAATTCTCCCGAAAAAAATGAGACAAAGGAAATTCCTCTGCCTCATCGTTGGCAAACTGTATTATTATTGTAACCGCGAACGGCTATCTTTTAACAACATTTGCCGCTTGCGGGCCACGGGTTCCCTCAACGATATCAAACTCTACTTCTTCACCTTCAGTCAGGGTTTTGAATCCTTCCTGCTGAATGGCGGAGTAATGGACGAAGACATCGCCACCGTCTTCGCGTTCGATGAACCCATAACCTTTTTCCTGGTTAAACCATTTGACTTTACCGTACAACTTTTCATTCCTCCTGAATTTAAAAAACTATGTCGATGCCTTCGCATTAACATAGCCTTAACCTATCATATTTTTACAGCAAAGTCAACTTTAAGTCATCATCACTTGCGCCTGTGCCCCGCAGCCGGCAGCTTCCCTTTACGAACGGCACAACACGGCAAGAAACACCGCTTCCGCCCCGCCTGCAAGCAGTGCTTCGGCGGCATGGTGGGCGGTGGCACCCGTCGTCAGCAGGTCGTCAATTAAAAGTAACCGGCCGGAAACAACCTCACCCGGCAGCAGTTGGAAAACCCCGCGCACATTCTCCCAGCGCTCCCGGGCAGCCATGGTAGTCTGACTGGCTGTATCAGCGCAGCGTTCGAGGCAGCTGCGGACAGGCAGTTGCAAAGCATCCGCCACGGCCCGGGCCAGCAGCAGGGCCTGGTCATAACCGCGCTCCCGCAGGCGCCCGGGGTGCAGCGGCACGGGGACCACCGCATCACAGGCGGGCCAGGCGTGTTTTGCTACCTGTGCGGCCATCAGCTCCCCGAAGGGGCGGGCCAGTCCTGTCCGGCCGCCGTATTTAAACCGGCGGACCGCTTTCCTGACTTCACCCTGATAAAGAAAGACGGCACAGGCCCTGCTGAAGGCATAATGATACCCTCTGCAGCGGCGGCAGGAAAATTCCCCTGCCAGCGGGTAGCCGCAGCGCAGGCAGCATTTTTCTGCCGGCAGTATTTTCCCCCGGCAGCGGGCACATAAATTTTGCTCTTCTGCCGGCATCCGGCCGCGACAGACGGCGCAGGCCGGCGGGAACAACAAGTCCAGCAGGGCGGCAAAAAATTTCAAGCAGCAAGCCTCCGTGATCAGCGGCAGTTTGCCAGCCTGGCCGCCAATCTTGTGTAACGTGCTTCCACTTTATTATTATGTACGGCAATGGCAAGGGCTTTTTTAGTCCCGATCAGCACCACCAGCTCTTTTGCCCGTGTAATGGCCGTGTAAAGCAGGTTTTTCTGCAACATGACAAAGTGCTGTGTTACCACCGGCATTACCACCACGGGATACTCACTGCCCTGGCTTTTATGCACGGACGTGGCGTAAGCCAGCACCAGTTCATCAAGTTCCGTCTGGTCATAGACTACCTCCCGCGGCCCGCCCACATCGGGAAAGACAACAAACATTTCCCCGTCATCACTGTTAATATAGGTGATACGGCCCACATCGCCGTTAAACACTTCCTTCTGATAATTATTGCGGACCTGCATGACTTTGTCCCCCAGGCGGAATGTTACGGAACCGTGCCGCAGTTCCGTTTTATGCGGGGCTTTTGGGTTCAAAGTATTCTGCAGGTGCAGGTTCAGGTTGTCAACACCGAGAATGGTGCGCCGCATCGGCGTCAAAACCTGAATATCATCAATGGGGTCCTTGTTTTTAAAACGCGGCAGCCGCCTGCGGCACAAATCAAGAATCAGCTGCAGGATTTTTTCCGGCTCGCTCTCCTGCAGGAAGAAAAAGTCCTCACTGCCCTGAAGCTTTGGCATCCGGCCGTTGTTGACTGCATGGGCGTTGCTGACAATCATACTGTGGGCGGACTGGCGGAAAATGTGTTGCAACCGGACCACCGGGACAGCGCCGGAGGTAATAATATCCCGCAGAACGTTTCCGGGACCCACGGAAGGCAGCTGATCCATATCCCCCACCAGGATCAGTTTGCACCCGGCGGGGACGGCCTGCAGCAAATGATAAAAAAGCGGCAGGTCAACCATGGATACTTCATCAATGATGACGGCATGGGCTTCCAGCGGTCTTGCCTCCGTCCGCTGGAACGCAAAACCGGATGCCTCACCCGGCACCGGTGCATATTCCAGCAGGCGGTGAATAGTTTTTGCCTCCATGCCGGTCGCTTCAGTCATGCGCTTGGCAGCACGCCCGGTGGGCGCGGCCAGCAATACTTCCAGGCCGTTCAGCTGAAAAAGTGTAAGCAGGGCGCGGATGGTAGTAGTTTTTCCTGTCCCCGGGCCGCCCGTAATAACCAAGAGTCCCGCTTCCGCCGCCTGCATGACAGCCTGCCGCTGCGCCTCTGCCAGGGAAAAGCCGCCTGCCTGCAGCCTGGCAAAATCCACTGTGCCCACGGCAAGGCGGCTTTCGGCCAGGGACAGCAGCCGTCCTGCCACATAACACTCGGCATGATACAGCGGTGCGGTAAAAACGGCCTCTTCCTCACCCGTATTTTCCAGAACAAGCTGCCTGCTTTGTGCCAGGTGCTTAATCTGCTGCAATACCTGCTCTGCCGCCACCGGTGCCTCGGCGGTGGACAGCGCCTCGCAAATTTTTTTTACCAGGTCTGTTTTGGGCTGGAAAACATGGCCCTGCTCCTGTGCTTCATTCAGGTAGTAAACCAGGGCTGCGCGGATGCGCTGCGGGGAATTGGCGGGCAGCCCCATCTCCAGGGCAATTTTATCGGCAGTTTTAAAGCCGACGCCAAAAACCTCCTCCGCCAGCCGGTAAGGGTTTTCACTGACTCTGGCAATTGTGTCTTCCCCGTAGCGGCGGTAAATGCGGGCGGCATAACCGATACCCACACCATAGCTTTGCAGGAAGGTCATGACTTTCATCACTTCCTGCCTTTCTTTCAGGCTTTCGGCAATCATTTTTGCCTTTTTCTCGCCAATGCCGTCCACTTCGCACAGCCGCCCGGGCGTTGCGGCAATAACTTTCAGCGCGTCCAGGCCAAAATGCGCCACAATCTTTTCCGCCGTAGAGGGGCCCACACCGCGAATAAGCCCGGAAGCAAGGAAATTGCGAATCCCCTTTTCATTGTGAGGTGCATCCAGTTCATACCTGGCGGCTTTAAACTGCAGCCCGAAATCTTTGTGCTGCACCCATTCCCCCTGCAAGGCCAGCCTTTCCCCCACACTGAAGCGGGGCATATTGCCAATCACAGTCACAAGCTGCTCGTCATCTGTCCGCAGCCTGGCCACCATAAACAATGTTTCGTCGTTATAATAAGTGATACGTTCAATTGTCCCTTCCAGGCTCTGCATAGCGTTCCCTCCGCCTGAAACTATTCCACACATGACTATTATTTCCTGCCGTCAAACCTCCTGATACCTAAGTACGGGAGGCAAGCCTCCCGCCGGCTACTCTTCATAGAGAGCCAGATCTACGGTGTCGCGGGACGCAACCCGTGCCGCCACCTTTGCCGTCAGGGCGCCGCCGGTAGTGAGAAAAATGTCTTTGGCCAGAATTAAATCCATGACTGCCGTTACTTCCGCTTCCGTCAGGTTCTCCTTCGGCTCCTGTACATTCAGCGTATAAAGCCTGCCTTCCGCGTTGCGGAAAACAAGCTGCAGCACTTTCTCCACCTGCCACACCCCCTTTCATCAAATTAATACCGCTCTACTCCTGGTTGATCAGTTCGCCGTCTTCCAGGCGGCGGATGGCATAGACGGAAAAATTCTGCAGACCCATCAGCGCTGAGATGACATCATACACATCCTGGTGGGTGGCAGCAGGCCGGATCCGGCCATAGGTGCGGCTGACCAGAATAGGGTCGCCGTTATTGTCCACGCCTGTTTGCAGACGGACCTGGCAGCGGCTGTAATTTGGATCCAGGATAACAGCCATCAATTTTCACCTCCGGGCTTTTACTGACCTGATTATAAGCAGCGGGCGAGGCGCAGGCAAAACCGTACTTTGCCGGGCGCCGCAGCAGAAAAAAGACGCTGCAGCCGGGAAGTGAAACCCGTTACAAACCTTTTAACCGGAAAATCCAAATAATTTCTCATGCCGGCCGCCGGCTTCACCAACGGCAGGGAGCAGTTGTTAAGGCAAGAAAAAACCCGGACAAAAATGTGTCCGGGCTATAGACCTGCTTCTTTACGCAGTATTTCCGCCTTATCCGTTTTTTCCCAGGGTAGAGCCAGATCATGCCGCCCAAAATGGCCGTAAACCGCCGTCTGCTTGTAAATGGGGCGCCTGAGATCAAGGTCCCGGATGATGGCCGCAGGCCGCAGGTCGAAATGCTCCCTGATCAAAGTCTCAATTTTTTCCTCCGGCACTTTTCCCGTACCGAAGGTTTCAACCAGCAGGGACAGGGGGCGTGCCACACCGATGGCATAAGCCAGCTGAACTTCACATTTTGCCGCCAGGCCGGCAGCCACAATGTTTTTCGCCACATAGCGTGCGGCATAGGCGGCGGAACGGTCAACTTTTGTCGGGTCCTTGCCGGAAAAAGCACCGCCGCCGTGCCGGGCATAACCGCCATAAGTATCTACAATAATTTTCCGCCCCGTCAGGCCGGCATCTCCCTGGGGACCTCCCACCACAAAGCGCCCGGTAGGATTTACATAAAATTGCGTCGCAGCAGTTAAATACCGGGCCGGGATAATTTCATGCACAACAGTTTCCAGGACATCATTGTGAATTTTCTCAAGCGACACATCTTCCGCATGCTGGCAGGAAACCACCACTGTGGTAATGGCCGACGGTTTCCCGTCCTCATATCTGACGGTCACCTGTGTTTTCCCGTCCGGCCGCAGGTAGGGGAGCAGTCCGCTTTTGCGTACTTCCGCCAGTCTGCGGGCCAGTTTGTGCGCCATGGCAATGGGCAACGGCATCAATTCCGGTGTTTCATCACAGGCAAAGCCAAACATCATACCCTGGTCACCGGCGCCGATGGCATCCAGTTCGGCCTCGGTAAATTCACTTGCTTTGGCCTCAAAGGAGCGGTCCACGCCCAGGGCAATATCGGGCGACTGTTCATCTATGGAAGTAAGCACGGCACAAGTATCTCCATCAAAGCCGTATTTGGCCCTGGTGTAGCCGATTTCTTTTACGGTTTCACGGACTATCCTGGGGATATCCACATAGCAGTTGGTGGTAATTTCTCCCGCCACCAGTACCAGGCCGGTTGTCACGGACGTTTCAGCCGCCACCCGTGCAACCGGATCCTGGGCCAGGATTTCGTCCAAAATTGCATCCGAAATCTGGTCACAGATTTTGTCCGGATGTCCTTCCGTTACTGATTCAGATGTAAATAAAAAGTTTTTGCCCATTCTTTCTCCTCCTTCTCCTAGTTTTGCGCAGCGGAGCACACTCCTAAACAGAAAAAAGAAAGAAACCTCTTTCCGATGCAAGAGGTCTCCAAATAAGCACCTCTCTTATCTGCCAGGCTGTTACCCCTGCTGGAATTGGCACCGCTGACGCGCCTGCGTCCGGTTGCCGGGTTTCATAGGGCCAGTCCCTCCGCCGCTCTTGATAAGAGTATGAAATTGACAGCAAAATTCACCACTTAAATAATAATGCAACTGTCCCGGCTTGTCAAATTTATTTTTCCGCCGGCTGTCAATTCCATCTTTTTATGTTATTGTTTCTCCGGTGCGTCTAATATTGTCCATACCTGAAAACTGCCTCTGTCATTGCTTTAATGTTTTCCGTTTTCGCCGGGCCAATGGCATTAAAAGGCAGCGTATAGATAAAACCGCGTGCTGTCATCATCTCCTGTAATAATTTTTTGACTCTTTCGTCCACATCCTGCGGAGTTCCGCCAATGAGCACAGGCGGTAAAATGCCGCCGGCTATGCATGTATGTTCACCGAGAACTTTTTTCGCTTTTACCAAATCAGTACGTTCAAACCAGGCTATTGTTTTTCCGGCAGGCATCTCAAGCACCGTCTCCAGCAGATGGTCATGCTCTCCCTGGAAAGAGAACAATGGCGTAAAATCTGCCTTGATCAGTTCTTCGGCTATATATTTGATATACGGCCAGTGAAACTCTTTAAACTGCTTTAAAGACAGGAAACTGTTATACCACACAGGCATAAAGACTCTGCGCGATCCGGTCAATGCGAAGGACAATTGTCCCGTAGCCTTGCCTACGGCAAGAAAAACGGGCGCCAGCTCTTCACAGAATTTTTTAATTTTCCCGGGGTAGCGGCGAATATCATACAAAATCTTATCAAAATCCCGCAGAAAAGCACCCAAAAAATCCAGCGGGTTGGGCGCCAGAGCCATATACCACGGGGGACAGTTTGCCTCCTTCATTTTTTGCGTAAAAGCAATAACATTTTGCAAGGCTGTTCCCAGGTGATAACCAAAATTGATCAGTGCCGCGTTAGCCTGAGCACTGCCCGGCTGACTTAAGCTATTATAAATACGCGGCACTATCTTTTCTGACAAATATTGTAGCGGTGCTTCCAGTAAAGCATCATATTCGTCTGCGGACATTAATGTTTTTTTAATCGTGAATTGGGATTCTCTGTTTGGCGGCGACTCCCTGCCGGGTTGGGCGGAATAATTGTCCCTGAGAATGTCGTGCGCAAAGCCGCCTCCCATAACGGAAGCAATTGCCACATTAATTGCCAGTTCCGGGTCGGTTGCCGCCAAAGACAAGCCTAAAGGTACGGTTTCAAAAGAGCGCAGGAAGCAGACTGCATCCCAGTCAAAGTCCAGGGCAAATTTAGTTGCTGCCGCCGTATATTTTTCATTGTCATAAAACATTTCTTCATACGAAATATTTGCATACTTCGCCGGAAAATATAAGGTGGCTGCCGCCAGGGGAACACGGTCCACACTTTCAAGCCGTGCACACTTATCCAATCTGGCAAGCTTTTCACTGTAAGTATTATTCATGCCAATCATCCCTCCTGAATA
>DUUE01000396.1 GCA_012841735.1 Bacillota bacterium
CATGTGGCTGATTTCCTGGTTGAGATGCAGCATGCTGTCTGTGGGGTATCTATCTACTTCATAAGCATGAATGATGCTGATTTCCGTGAAGCCGCAGCAGGTGGCAAAGTTTACTGCTTCATGCACAGCCTTCATGCTGTGGGGAGAACCGTCTGTACAGACGAGGAGGCGCATTTTTCACTCATCCTTTCTCTTTTTAAAGTTATAATTAGGCGGGTGGGGTGCCCGTTCCTGCCTGTAAGCAAAGAATAACAAATTATTCAGAAAGTTATGATAGGCTTGTGAAAAAAAAGGAAAAAAAGTGAATTTTGCAGAAATATGTGCATGAAAAAATCTAATATTGCACTGCACCAGCTTGCAGGCACTGTGCCGGTAATTTCGGGCGGCTGAAGGAGTGGGGAAAAATGTTTAACCTGAAGTTAAAACTGGTCTCTGTCCTGGAAAGCCTGAAGAGCCCCGGGGGGCCGAAAAGGAAAGCTGCAATCTGGGTGATTGCTTTGCTGATGCTTGCTGTTACTGCTTTTGTTTATCTGATGGGCGGGAATAAATATGTTTATGCCCATCTCATTTATATTCCTATCTTGCTTGCCGCCGTCATTTTCCAGGTCAGGGGAGGACTTTATGCCGCCATCGTGGCCGGTCTGCTGCTGGGGCCGCTGATGCCGCTGGACAGGGCCACGGGGGAAATGCAGCAGCCGGCAAACTGGCTCACGCGCCTTGCCCTTTTTATCCTGGTGGGAACAATGTTCGGCCTGGCGGTGGAGCTGCTGCAGTATTTGCGGCAGCGGGCAGATGAGACGGCATACTATGACGCTTTGACCTCCCTGCCCAACCAGAACAGGCTGCAGTTGGTGCTGGAGGAGGCTATCCGCCAGTACCGGAGCGGGCCGCTGAAACTGGTGATTTTTAACCTGGATAATTATATTGAACTGTTTTACACCCTGGGAACAAAGGCGACAACAAACCTGCTTTTGCAGGTTTCCCGGCGCATGCATTATTTTGTGCCGCAGGGGACGGAAATCTACCAGCTGCAGACAAATAAGTTCTGCATTTTGCTTACCCCCGCTTCCGGTATCAGCGAGGAGGAACTGTTGGATAAGGTTGACTTTGCTTTTAATACGGAAGTGCTGTACGTGGAATCCATCCCTGTGTATGTGGAAATCAGCAGCGGTATTGCCGCTTATCCCGCACATGCGGATAATGCGGAAGACTTATTGCTGAAGGCCGGGATTGCCCTTTACGCGGCCAAGCGGATGTCAGAGCGTTATTCCTATTACCAGGCACAGACAGACTGGACAAGCAGGGGGCACCTGGAACTGCTTTCCACCATTCCCGGCTCCCTTGCCCGCAATGAATTTGTTTTGCATTACCAGCCTGTGTACGATGTGGAAAAGTGCAAAATCCACAGTGTGGAAGCGCTGGTGCGCTGGCGGCATCCGGTAAAGGGGCTGCTTTATCCGGCCGCTTTCCTGCCGGAAATTGAAAACACGGCACTGATCAATTATTTTACCAGGTGGCTTTTGGCCAGGGTGGTGGAAAAGCTGGCGGCCTGGGAGAAGCGGGGCATTATACTGAATGTGGCCGTTAATATTTCCGCCAAAAACCTGCGGGACGAGGAGCTTGTTCCTTACCTGGCCGTCAAGCTGCAGGAGATGAGGGTGGACCCGGCACGCCTCCACATAGAAGTGACGGAAAGTGCGGTGATGGAAGATTTAAAGCAGGCTACCAAAGTATTGACGAAATTGAAGGGGCTGGGAGTGAAAATTGCCCTGGACGATTTTGGCACCGGTTTTACTTCCCTGGCATCGCTGCAGCGGCTGCCGGTGGATATTGTGAAAATTGACCGGGCTTTTATCCGGGGGATCTGCCATAATGACAAAGACAGGGCCATTGTCGCTGCCGTTGTCACTATGGCGGCTGCCCTGGGCCTGGAAGTGACGGCGGAGGGGGTGGAAGCGGAGGAAGTGCTGTCGCTGCTGAAAGAAATGCAATGCGACCATGCGCAGGGTTATTGCCTGAGCAAGCCCCTGCCGGAGGCGGAACTGCTGCGTCTTTTGGACTGCCCGGAGGAGATAAAATAAGAGGAGGCGGCGGAGGGTAAAAGTAAAATTGCTCCCTTGTCAGGAAGGCGGGAACATTGTAGAATAACATTAGTTCGATTTTTAACAATCGTCGGAAACGGCAGGGGAGGGTAAATGTTGCCAAAGACTGAGTCGTGGTTAAGAAGCTTTGTACTGTTGTTTATTATGAACTTTTTTATGTGGTTCGGAGTCGCACTCTTAATTCCCACGCTGCCCCTCTTTGCACGCCATTTGGGAGCGGCCCAGGCACAAATCGGCTACCTGATAGGAACTTTTGGCGTGGCATCACTTTTAATTCGCCCCTATGCCGGGTATACATATGACAATTACAGCAAAAAGACAATTCTTTTGGTCTCGCTGGCGGCCTTTGCCTTACTGATGTTTTCTTATTCGCTGGCGGCTTCTTTTTTGTTTTTATTTGTTCTGCGCATGTTTCATGGTATTATCTTCGGTTTTGTTTCCACCGGCGGCGGTGCCATTATTGCCGACATTGTGCCGGCGGAAAGGCGCGCCGAGATGATTGGTATCTTCGGGCTGGGAAATACACTGGCCATGTCGGTGGGACCGGCCATCGGCATCTGGGTTGCCACTGCACGCGGCTTCAACGCCATGTTCCTCAGCTGCGGCGCTTTTATGGTGATAGCTTCCCTGCTGCCCGTTTTTATCTCTGCTCCGCAGGTGCATACTACTGCCAGGCGCAGCTTTACTTACAAGACTGCCTTTGAACCACGGGTGCTTTCCGTTTCCTTTATGGTGCTCTTTATCGGCATGATTTTTGGCGGCCTCAATACTTTTGTCGCCATGTTTGGGGAAGAAATCGGCATTGCCAACGGGGGAATTTATTTTACTTTGAATTCTATCGGCGTTGCCATCTCGCGGCTGTTCTTCGGGAAAGTCCAGGACAGGCGCGGCCCCCGGCCGGTGTTACGGGCAGGCCTCTCCTGCCTGGCGCTGGGCCTTGTTATTCTCGGCCTGAGCAGGGGGATTGTTCCTTTTGCCATAGCGGCGCTGCTTATCGGTTTCGGTATGGGTATCAACTGGCCCGCCATGCAGGCCATGGTGATTAATATGGTGGAACCGGACCGTCGCGGCGTTGCCCTGTCCGTTCACGGGGCGGCGGTGGATATCGGTATTGCCGGCGGTGCCGTCATGCTGGGCTGGGTGGCCGACCTGACTTCCCTGGGCACCATGTATCTTGTTTCAGCCGCGGCCGTTGTCATCCCCTTTGCCGCTTTCCAGTTTTATGTGTTCCCGGATTATGAGCGCAAAGTGGCGGAGCTGGGGGAGAGGGCGCTGGTAACGGCGGTTTCCGGGAGAAAAGAATAAAGCGGTCAGAAATATGCTCATTGGATAATAAAAAAATTTTTTTTCCGCTGATGGCAGAGGGAAAGCCGGGTTTTTGTCGTATTATTTGAGAAAGCGCAAAAAAGCACAAGCGGTTAATGCTCTTAATGTCATAAAGGGAGGCGTGATAATGCTGGATAAGATACGGGAATTGA
>DUUE01000457.1 GCA_012841735.1 Bacillota bacterium
GAAAATGGGCGGTTTTATGTCCGTCAGCAGGATGCGGTGCAGGAACTCAAAAAAGGCCCCCTCAATCAAATGCCTCCAGTTAATGCTGACACCCCTGTCCGCTTCTTCAAATTTCGCCAGCAAAAACGCATATATCATTTTATGGGCCTGTTTGTCCAGTTCGGTAAAACCTTTATGCGGCCGGTTATGATCATTCCAGCGCTGAATGGCGGCCGCGGCAAACAAAAGCTGCAACAATTCTTTGGTAATCATCCCAAACTCCTGTCCTTCAGATTTTCTGACTGATACGCCCGTTGTCAGGACGCATCCTCTTCCGCATCATTTCCAGACTCCGCACCCAGCAAAAGCTCCGCGTCCCGGCCGGGCAGCTTCTGCACTTCATTTAATTTCCGTTCAATGGTACGTGTTTTACGGGCTGCGCCGTCTATGGTATTGCTGGCTTCCTGCAGCTTCTTTTTTGTCTTCTCCAGCAGGGTGCCGAATTGGCCGAATTCAGTCCGCACTGCTCCCAGCAGCGTCCAGACTTCGCTTGTCCTTTTTTCAATGGTAAGAGTGCGGAAGCCCATCTGCAGGCTGTTGAGGAAAGCGGCCAGGGTTGTGGGGCCGGTAACAGCCACTTTAAAATCACGCATTAAAGCCTCGAACAGGCCGGTCCGGCGCAAAACCTCGGCATAAAGTCCTTCAAAAGGCAAAAACATAATGGCAAAATCCGTGGTGTGCGGCGGGCTGATATATTTGTCCCTGATATCCTTGGCACATTTTTTCACGCTGTTTTCCAGCTGCCGGGCACAGCTTTCAATCTGCCCGGCTTCCGCCGCATCATATGCCTCCAGCAGGCGGTGGTAATCTTCCAGGGGGAACTTGGCATCAATGGGCAGCCAGACAGTCTGCTCATCGTCCCGTCCCGGCATTCTGACGGCAAATTCAACCCGCTCCCGGGAATTGGGCTTAACGGCCACGTTTTTCTCATATTGGTCCGGGGCAAAAACCTGCTCCAGGATGTTTTCCAGCTGAATTTCACCGAGAGTCCCGCGGACTTTAACATTAACAAGCGCTTTTTTCAGATCGCCCACACCGGCGGCCAGGTTTTGCATTTCTCCCAGGCCTTTGTGCACCTGCTCCAGGCGCTCACTCACCTGCCGGAAAGATTCGCCCAGCCGTTTTTCCAATGTGTTTTGCAGTTTTTCTTCGACAGTGGCCCTGATTTTCTCCAGCCTGTCTTCGCTGGACTGGACCAGCTTCTCCAGCTGGCCTGCCAACTCGCCAAATTTCTGCCGCTGCAGTTCATTAAAGTCGCGCACATTAGTCCTGAAGTTTTCCGC
Organism: Bacillota bacterium; assembly: GCA_012841735.1. Lineage (GTDB taxonomy): Bacteria > Bacillota > Dethiobacteria > Dethiobacterales > Dethiobacteraceae > DUUE01. The sequence continues at coordinate 1,323 of DUUE01000457.1, forward strand.
AAAAGCCTGCAGCGCCGCAGTTGTTTCCGCCCGGTTTTGTGCCGCATCGCTGTTGACCTGTGCCTGCAATTTGGCCAGTTTTTCCTCCAGCTGGCGGGTCAAAAGATCAAGCTGCGTTTTCTGCAGCAGTGACATCTCTGCAACCTGGCGGGCAAGAGAATCGCCAAAAGCTTTTAATCCCCGGCTTAATTCCTCCCTGTTCTTTTGGGCGCTGTCGGCAATTTCCCGGCGGCAGGCTTCCACGTCTTCCCGCAGCAGGCGTTCCGTCATTTCCTGTTGTTTCCCCAGCTGTACCAGTGCCTCTCTGACAGCCGGGCTGTCGCCGCCGCTGTTTCTGAACAAAAGCACCGCCACACAAACCAGTGTGAGGGCAGAAAGCAGGAGCACTGCTATTTCCACTTGCGGGGCCTCCTTTGCCTTAAGTGTTGCTCTTCCATCTTACTTCCTTATTCGTCCCTTGCCCTTTTCTCTCCTGCTTTTCTCCCTTCCTTTCCGGCAGCCGCCGCCCGCAGGCAGGAAAGCCCGGGGGCGGTGTTCCCCCCGGGCTTTGTGCTTACTTGCCGCGGATAATTTCTCCTGTTTCCTTGTCTTTCCAGTAACCTTTCTGCTGCAATGGCCAGTTGAACCTGACGGCCCCGGGGGTGGGGCAATCATTAACACAGCAGCCGCAATACCAGCACTCATCGGGGTGCAGGATGATGGGCGGTTTCCCTTTCACCGGATTGGGGATAAAAACATCAATCTGGCAGACATTTACACATATATTGCAGCCGATGCAATACCCGGGATCAAAAATTACCGGTGTATTGGGCGAAATGACATTGGGGACGGCAAAGTTCTTTTCCGTCATGGCACTCTCCTCCTATTTCCCTTGATAAACGCCTGTATAATCTTTATTATGTGCCTCATACTGTGCCACTGGATCTCCCGCAAAGTCCAGGGGCAGCAATCTCACCTGCGGCCGGCCGTCCTGCTGTTTAATAATCAGGTATTGCTGCCATTCCACCGGGTCTACCTCAGGATAATCGATGCGGTAGAAATTAAGCATCTTGCTGCTGGCTTTGCGCGCCCTGGCAGCCTGCATCAGAATCTGCCCGTGAGTCAGCAGGTTCAGGTCCTCCAGGCTCCGCATCAGTTTATGCGGGTCAAGGGCAAACAGCCTGGGAACGTATTCCTCTTCAATTTCCTGCAGCGTGCTGAGGCCGATGGACAGGAGCCTGTCGGTCAGGAATTCCCCGGCAAAAAACTGCATTGCCCGGGCAATGCCGGCATGGAGTTCTTTCCATTCCAGGCCGCCGGTCCGTTTCACAGGCGCATAGACACGCTCTTTTTCCCTGGCCACCTGGTCACGGGAAATGACCGGCTCCGCTACTTCCTTGATATAGGCCGCAGCTTTGCGCCCGGCATAGCGTCCGGTGGCGGAGCAGAAGCTGTGGTCGCGGGCGGAGAAAAGCTGTTCGCCGGCAGCAAACAAGCCTTCCAGCGATGTTTTCAGGTTCCAGTCAATCA
>DUUE01000042.1 GCA_012841735.1 Bacillota bacterium
GTGATTAACCGCAATAACCGCCTGAAACGCCTGCTTGACCTGGGCGCCCCCGATATTATTGTCCGCAACGAAAAACGGATGCTGCAGGAGGCGGTTGATGCGCTGATTGATAATGGACGCCGCGGGCGCCCCGTCACCGGGCCGGGCAACAGGCCGCTGAAATCTCTCTCCGATATGCTGAAAGGCAAGCAGGGCCGTTTCCGCCAGAACCTGCTGGGCAAGCGGGTGGACTATTCCGGCCGTTCCGTTATCGTGGTGGGACCGGACCTAAAGCTTTACCAGTGCGGTCTGCCGAAAGAAATGGCGCTGGAATTATTTAAGCCTTTTGTAATGAAGCGGTTAGTCAATGACGGCTATGCTCATAATATAAAAAGCGCCAAGCGAATGGTGGAAAAAGTCCGCCCCGAAGTGTGGGACGTGCTGGAAGAAGTCATCAGGGACCACCCGGTCCTGTTGAACCGCGCTCCCACCCTGCACCGCCTGGGGATTCAGGCTTTTGAACCTGTTTTGGTGGAAGGCCGTGCCATTAAAATTCATCCCCTGGTCTGTACAGCTTATAATGCCGACTTTGACGGCGACCAGATGGCCGTGCACGTTCCCCTGTCGGCAGAAGCACAGGCGGAAGCCCGCCTGCTCATGCTCTCCGCCCAGAATATTTTAAACCCCAAAGACGGCCGCCCCGTAACCACACCCACGCAGGATATGGTCATGGGCATTTACTATCTGACGATGGAGAAGCGGGGAGCCAAGGGCGAAGGAAAAGTTTTTGCCACTCCCGAGGAAGCCATCATGGCTTACCAGAGGAAGCTTATTGACCTGCATGCCCGCATTGTTGTCAATATGGGCGCTTCCGCCAAACTGCGGAAACACAGGGAAGAACTGCAGCACCAGGGGACAAGGCTTTTTGTCACCACTGTGGGCAAACTCATCTTCAACGAAGTTTTCCCCGACGATTTCCCGTATATCAACAATCCCGATTTTAACAAGCCTGTGCAGGAAGAAGATTTTATCCGGGAAAAAGGCAGTAATATAGAAGAAGTAATCGCGCAGCGCCCGCTGCGTGAGGCAGTGAAAAAAGGTTTCCTGGGCAGCATTGTGGCTCTCTGCTATCGCAAATACGGCAATACGCGGACGGCGGAAATCCTTGATGCCATCAAAAAGCTGGGTTTTGTTTACGCCACGCAGGCGGGAATCACTGTGGCCATCACCGATGTGACCATCCCGGCCAAGAAACAGGAAATCCTGGCCACAGCGGAAAAAGAAGTGGATACCATTGAACAGCAGTTCCGGCGCGGACTGATTACGGAAGATGAGCGCTACGACCATATTATTGAAATCTGGACACGGGCCAAGGATGATGTGACAAAAGAACTGATGGCTTCTCTGGACCCGTATAACCCCATCTATATGATGGCCCACTCCGGTGCGCGCGGCAATATCTCCCAGATTACACAGCTTGCCGGGATGCGCGGCCTTATGGCCGATCCCACCGGCCGGATCATTGACCTGCCCATTAAGGCCAATTTCCGGGAAGGACTGACCGTGCTGGAATACTTCATCTCCACCCACGGTGCCCGGAAAGGGCTGGCGGACACGGCGCTGAAGACTGCCGACTCCGGCTATCTCACCCGGCGGCTGGTGGATGTGGCCCAGGATGTCATTATCCGGGAAACGGACTGCGGGACCACCCTGGGCATTACTGTCAGTGAAATCCGGGACGGCAATGAAGTTATTGAGGAACTGCATGACAGGATTAACGGGCGCTTCGCCATGGCCGATATTTTTGATCCTGAAACAGGCGAACTGCTGGTGGCA
>DUUE01000163.1 GCA_012841735.1 Bacillota bacterium
GGTAAGGAAATTCCGGCGGGAAAAACCTATTTTTGTGCTTGATTTCTGGAATGACGGCGGTTATACTGAAGGCTGCATTGCCGGCGGGCGGCGTTATTTCCATATCAATGCCAACGGTGATGCGGAACCGTGTGCTTTTATTCATTATGCCGACCGCAATATTAAATCCATGAGCCTGCTGGAAGTGCTCCGTTCCCCGCTGTTTCAGCAGTATGCCGGCCGCCAGCCTTTTAACGCCAACTACCTGCGTCCGTGTCCCCTGCTGGATAACCCGGAGGCCCTGCGGGAAATGGTTACGGAGAGCGGGGCAAAATCAACCCAGCTGCCGGAACCGGAGGACGTGGCAGAACTCTCGGCAAAATGTATTGCCCAGGCGGCTGCCTGGGCCGGGGTGGCCGACCGCCTCTGGCGGCAGGCGACTGATAATTAACGCTGCCGGTTTACCATTATACTGTTTAACGCAATTCAGGGGTTGCATTACTTAGGGCAATACGCTTTTTTTTTGCCGTTTTCCTGCAGTAAAATCCGCGCCGCAGGTGCATTGTTCTTGCCCTGAGTGTATGTTATGATTACAGTATCGCAGGACAGGCTGTGTCTGCAGGCAAAGGAGGGGCTGAAAATAACAGTAACGACAATGCTGGAAGAAAAAACAGTCCGCAAAATGATTGAACTGTACTGCCGCCGGCATCACGGGACAGGAAAGAAAGATCTCTGTCCGTCCTGCGCCCAGCTTTTGGCATACTGTGTGGAACGTATCAATAAATGTCCATTCGGGACGGCCAAGCCGGTCTGCAGCAAATGTTCCATCCATTGCTACAGGGAGGAAAAAAGGGATCACATCAGGCAGGTTATGCGCTCTGCCGGCCCCCGTATGCTTTTTCACAGCCCTTTTTTGACTTTACGCTACCTGCTGCGGAAAATTCTTTTCTCAGCCTGCCGGGACAGGCGTGCACGGCAGGCGGACAATTAGTTGTCTGAAAGTTTGCAGTTTTATAGTATAATATGGATAAATACAGGCAAAAGCCTTTCACTGCGAACATACAGTTTACTTAACCAAAGGAGGATGAACGGGTGCAATACAGGAAGTTTGGCAAATTGGACTGGCAGGTGTCGGCTCTCGGTTTTGGGGCAATGCGCCTGCCCACAAGGGAAGGGCATAATATGAGTGATCAGGTCATGGAGGAAGAAGCCATTGCCATGATCCGCCGCGCCATTGACGGTGGCGTAAACTATATTGATACTGCCTGGCCTTATCATAAAGGACAAAGTGAAGTGATTGTGGGCAAAGCCCTGCAGGACGGCTACCGTGCACGGGTGAAAGTGGCCACCAAGGCGCCCATTCGTTTTTATAAGGAAACGGGTGATTTCGACCGCTACCTGGACGAGCAGTTGCAAAGACTGCAATTGGATTCTGTTGATTTCTACCTGTTGCACGGCATTAATAAAGACCAATGGGAAAATATCGCCCTGAAACTGGATCTTTTGAGCCGGGCCGAGGCGGCTCTGGCCGACGGGCGCATCAAACACCTGGGGTTCTCTTTCCATGACAAGCTGCCCGTCTTTAAGCAGATTCTCGACAGCTATGACAAGTGGGAATTTTGCCAGATCCAGTATAATTACATGGACATAGAAAACCAGGCAGGGACGGAGGGTTTGCAGTATGCCGCCGCCAAAGGCCTGGCCGTGGTAATTATGGAACCGCTCCTGGGGGGCAAGCTGGCCAACCCGCCGCAGGAAATTGCGGCGGTGATGCGGGAGGCAGATCCGGACAGAACGCCGGCCGACTGGGCCCTGCAGTGGCTGTGGAACCAGCCGGAAGTCTCCGTGGTCTTAAGCGGTATGTCCACCATGCAGCAGGTGGAGGAAAACCTGGCCTCGGCAGCCAGATCGGGAAGCAATACACTCTCCGTGTCCGAGCTGGCAGTTATTGATGAAGTCCGCAGGCAGTATCTGGCCAAAACACTTATTCCCTGTACAGCCTGTGCGTATTGTATTCCCTGCCCGCAGAATGTGGCCATTCCCAACTGTTTCAAATTGTATAATGACGGCTATATGTACGGCGAACTGAACCAGCCACGCCACCATTACCAGATCTTTGTCGCTGAAGATGCCCGGGCAGACAACTGCGTGCAGTGCCGCATCTGCGAGGAAAAATGTCCGCAGGGAATTCCCATCAGTGAGTGGATGCCGAAAGTGCACAGCGTTTTGGGTGAAGGGCAGCCTTATTAAACTGTAGTATTATATTGACGCATCCGGCAAAGCGGACGGTTCCCGCCGGGGGAGCCGCCCGCTTTATTTTGCAGCTGTTAAGCATGATGATAATTTTATTGCCCGCCGGGAAATGCAATTGAAAAGGATGTGAGAATATTATAAAATAAGTTAGTAATCTAATATATTGGCAACCTAAGTAGTTTTGCGGCATACGCCGGAGGGGTGAAAAAGTTGAATAACAGGCAGCGTGAGCTTACACAACGGTTAATGGAGGCGTTTTTCCGTTTCCGGCATGTGCAGCGCAAAAGCTCTGTTCCCGGCATGAAACACAGTGAAATACGGATGCTTCATATTATTGCCAGGCACCGCCGGGAGACGGGGCGGGGGGTGAAAATTTCTGAATTAAGCCGGATGATGCAGGTAACCTCCCCCACCATCACCCAGCTGGCCAACAGCCTGGAGGCAAGGGGACTGGTGGAGCGGTCCACCGCTAGCGACGACCGCCGGGTTATTTATGTCCAGCTGACGGAAGCGGGGGGCGCTGTCTTGAAACAGGTGTCCGATGCTTTTTTCGCCCGCTTTAACCGTCTTGTCCTGCACCTGGGTCCGGAAAAAAGCAACCTGCTGGCGGACCTGCTGACAGAATGTTTTGACTTTATGCGTGCCGACGCGGAAAAAAACTGCTGACAGGAGTGAGTGCAGCTTGCTAAAATTGATGCGTTATCTGAAACCGGTTCGCTTTTTGGTCATTTTATCTTTGCTGCTGGTGATGGTGCGAGCCCTCTCCGATTTGTATCTCCCCCGCCTGACAGCAGATATTGTCAACATTGGCATAATGAACGGTGATGCCGGTTTTATCCTGCGGGTGAGCGGGTTGATGCTGGGAATTGCGGTTCTTGGCGGTGTGTGTGCCGTCCTGAACGCTTATTTTTCCGCCCGGGCATCAGCCGGGTTTGCCCGGATTTTGAGAGAAGAAGTTTTTACTCATGTGGAAAGTTTTTCCCTGAGCGAATTTGACCGGATCGGAACGGCAACCCTCATCACCCGGACGACCAACGATATTACGCAGCTGCAGCAGTTTACCATGATGGCCATCCGCATGATGGTTATGGCTCCCATGATGAGTATCGGCGGCACGTTGATGGCTGTTTCCAAGGACCCAACTTTGTCTCTGGTTTTTGTTGTTGCCCTGCCGCTCCTTTTTTTGGTGATTACCATTGTCGGCAGGAAAGGTCTGCCTTTATTCCGGGAGATGCAGGAAAAACTGGACCGGCTGAACCTGATTTTCCGCGAACGCCTGACAGGGATCCGGGTTATTCGCGCCTTTAACCGGGATCAATACGAACAGGACCGCTTCCAGGACGCCAATACCGAGTATACCGACACCGCCATCTATGTGCACCGGATTATGTCCGTCATGATGCCGGTGATGATGGTTGTCATGAATTTTACCACCATTGCCATTATCTGGTTTGGCGGCATGCGCATCGACCTTGGTTTTATGATGGTGGGCGATTTGATGGCTTTCATTCAGTATGGTACCCATATCATGATGTCCATGTTTGGCCTTTCCATGCTGTTTGTAATGATCCCGCGGGCTGCCGCCTCCGCCACCAGGATTAATGAGATTTTGGAGACCAAACCGCAGATTGTCGACCCGCCAACGCCGCACAAAACAACAGGCAAGAAGGGATTTGTCGAATTCAGGAATGTTACTTTCAGTTA
>DUUE01000013.1 GCA_012841735.1 Bacillota bacterium
CCCAGGCAAATGTGGAGCTGCCTTTGATTTACAGGGGCACGGGAAAAAAAGAACGCAGGAAGAAAGCCGAGGCGGCGCTGGAGGCGGTGGGACTTTTGGAGCGCAGGCGCCATCTGCCTTCGCAGCTATCGGGCGGGGAACAGCAAAGGGTAGCCATTGCCAGGGCCCTGGTGGGTAATCCGGCAGTGATCCTGGCGGATGAGCCCACAGGAGCGCTGGATTCGGCTTCGGGGGCGGTTATTATGTCAATTTTTCAGCACCTGAACAGGGAACGGGGGATGACAATTGTCCAGGTTACCCATGAAGAGGCAATTGCCCGCCATGCTCACCGGGTAGTCTACCTGCGGGACGGCAGGATTGAACGTGAGGAAACGGTGACAGAACCTTACACTGCGCAGGGGCAGATCAGTGTGCAGACAGTACAGGAGGTGCAAAAGAGTTGATTCAACGCCTGATAGCAATTATTGTCATTGTGGTGATTGTTTTGGGAGGAGGCTACTACGCTTATAAGCAGCTTGTCCCTCCCCCCGCAGAAGAGGCGGCCGGGCCGGTTTACGCCACCAAACCGGTCATCAGGGGCGATATTTCCGTGGGGGTGGAAGTGCTGGGACAGCTGAACCCCACTTCGGGCGGCGGCATCCAGGTGCCCGGTTTTATGTCACCCGGCACACCCACTTCCTATACCATCAGCGAGTCGTTTATCAAGGAAGGCGATATGGTGAAAAAGGGGCAGGTGATGATCACACTGGAAGCCCCCGACCTGGCGCCGCAGATTGAAATGCAGCAGGCAGAGCTTATGGCAGAACTCCAGTCACTGGCCGAGCTGCTGAATGTACCGGTGGAGCAGGCGGAATATGTTGACCCCACCCGGGGGATTACACTGCAGTCACCCATTGACGGCAGGGTAACCGGCCTCTCGGTTAAAGAAGGGGATACCCTGCAGCAGGGACAAATAGTGGCCAGGATTGTGAATGACGCAAGTTTCAGGCTGACCGCCAAACTCCTGCCGGGAGAAATGGAAAATGTGGAAGTGGGAGACGAGGCGCTGCTTACTTTTTCTGAATTCTCAGGTACTGTCCGCGCCAAAATTATAGACGTTAATCCCAATGCCGTGACGGAAAGGGCATCGGACCTGCATGACACGGCCGGCGGCGGCAGCGGCAACCAGTATGTCTTTGTGCACTGGGTAACCCTGGAGGGGGAAAACCCCGGCCTGGTGCAACCCGGCATGCTGGCCAGAATCGGCCTCGCGGCAGATAAAGACAAGGAACTTGATGAATATAATGCCAGGTGGCTGCGCTACATGGCAGGCGTTGAAGGCTATGCGGAGGAAGAAAGGGTGCTCAGCAAGGCGGAAGCCATCATTACCCGCCTTTATGTCCGCGACATGCAGCTGGTGAAGCGGGGTGATCCCCTTGTCTCCCTGGCTGGTGAGGACGCACTCAACCTGATCCAGAGCAAGCTGGCAAAAATCCGCCAAATCCGGCAGACAATTCAGCAGCTTTACAGCCAGTATGACTTGCTGGATATTATTGCGCCCATGGACGGCATCGTGGCATATGTGGATGCCATGCCGGGCAGAATGGTGCAGCCGGGCGAGTGGCTGGGTCACATTTATATTGCTGAAGATATGCGCCTCACCGCCCAGGTGGATGATGTGGATATCTTGCTGGTGCAGCAGGGGGCGCCTGTGGATATTACGGTGGACGCCCTGCCGGGCAAGACCTTCCCGGGTGAAGTACTCCGTATCACTTCCATGGGCTGGGACCGGGACGGTGCCACCCAGTTTTATGTGGAAATTAAGGTGAGCGGCAGTGATGATCTGCGTCCCGGCATGCAGGCCAAAGCTTTTGTCAAGGCAGGCAGCGCCGAAGATGTGCTCCTTGTCCCGGTGGAGGCCGTCTTTGACGAAGACGGACAGTCCAAGGTGGAAGTGCTGGAAGAGGACGGGACAGTGAGGCTGGTACCGGTGACACTGGGGCTGATGGACAGCATGTATGCCGAGGTAAAAGAAGGGCTTAAAGAAGGAGAAATGGTCATTACCGGCAGTACTGCCGACCTCCTTCCCAGCCAGAGCATCCAGTCCAAAGACAGTATCCTGCCGCAAAGGCCGGATGAGGGAGAGGAGAGTCCCCCCGCTGAAGGATAACCGGGACCGCCAGGAGGAGTGATACAATGATAAGATGGATTCGTTCCGGCTGGGTCCGTTTCTGGTTCAGTGTGCAGATGGCCTGGCATGGAATACTTGCAAACCCTCTGCGTTCAGCCCTGACAATTCTGGGTGTTACGATCGGTGTGGCGGCCGTGGTGAGCCTGATGGGCATTGGCGAGGGCGCCCGCCAGGCAGTGGTCAGCCAGTTTAAAAGCCTGGGTGCCAATGTGATCGTGGTGAAGGCAACAGACCCGGAAGCAGAATTTGAGGCGGATTATGCCGCGCAGGTGGCGGAAATGGTCCCGCAGCTGCAGCAGGTAACGCCGGTTGTCTACGGCGAGGCTACCGTCCGCTGGCGTCGTGACAGGGGGCACGCCCAGCTCCTGGGGGTAAACAGTGCTTTTCCTGAAATCAGGGATCACCCGCTTGTTTCAGGTCACTTCTTTTCCTCCCTGCATATGGAACAGCGTTCGCAGGTGGTCGTGTTGGGGTACAATGTGGCCAAAGGCTTAATGGGAGGGCGCAGCCCCGTCGGGCAGACACTGACACTGGAGGGACGCACCTTCCGCATTATCGGCGTGCTGGCACCCAAAGGTCCCAACCAGGCCGAAGGGATTGACGATAAATTTGTGATTCCGTATACTACCGCCCTGCAGTTGACCAGGAAGAAGACAGTGCCGGAAATATGGGGAAAAGCGGCATCGGCAGTTGATGCGGAACTGGCAACAGTACAGCTGGGGCGGATTATCTCGCGGGAACTGGGGCTTGATCCCAAAGCTCCTGTCCGGATTCCGGGCGGCGACGACAGCCCTGACATGCCTGGGGTGCCTATGCCTGAACCTGTCCCGGAAAAGCCGGAAGGCACTACAGGCTTAAAAACGGGCAAAGACCTGGTTACCATAACCAACCTGAACCAGCTTGTCCAGGAGGCCGACAAGGCCAACAGGGTCATGACACTGCTGCTGGGCGGTATTGCCGCCGTCAGCCTGTTGGTGGGCGGGCTCGGCATTATGAATATTATGCTGGTGGCAGTAACGGAAAGAACAAAGGAAATCGGCGTCCGGAGGGCGCTGGGCGCCACACAGGGAGATTTGATTGTTCAGTTCATGCTGGAAGCGTTTTATTTAAGCGCAATCGGCGCCATTGCCGGCGTGGCGGCAGGCATCTGGGGCACCAGCCTTTTTGCCCAGTATGGCTTCGAAACCGCCATCAGCTTACAGGCGATCCAGATTGCCGGCGGGGTGGCACTGGCCACCGGCCTGATCTTTGGTGTTTATCCGGCCATCTCCGCTTCATCCGTACCGCCGGTGGAGGCACTGCGCAGATAAAATATACCCGGTGCGCCGGACAGGGTGCACCGGGTTATTTTTTGCCCGGCCGGAGGTTTTGCCTTTTCCCGGCAGGGATTACTGAAAATTGCGACGAAAGTTACAGCAGGAATGTTCATGCACAAAGGGGAGAGATCATGGCAACTGAAATAAAAAAGGCCGGCTGTTTTTTTTGCCATCACAACTGCGGTGTACTGGTGCATGTGGAGGACGGCCGGGTGGTTAAAGTTACGGGCAACAGCGAGCATCCGGGCAGCCGCGGCCATATCTGCGAACGGGCTGCCAGAGCCCCGCAATGGCTTTACCATCCCGACCAGCTGCGGCACGCCCTCAAGCGGGTGGGCGGCCGGGGCGAGGGGAAATGGCGGCAAATCCCCTGGGAAGAGGCCCTTGACGAAATTGCCGCCAAGCTCTCGGAACTGAAAGCGGCATACGGCCCCGAGACACTGCTGGCAGCGGAGGGCACATACCGCACAGACCTGATCTGGGCACGCGCCCGTTTTTTCAATCTTTTCGGTAACCCACAGAATATGATGGCCCCGGGAACTGTCTGCATGTGCAACCTCTACAGCATTGATCTTGCGCTGGCCGGAGCCATGATTATGCCCGATATTGCCCGGTCCAGGTGTGTTGTCCTCTGGGGGGCGAACCCGAAAGAGGCACGCCTTGTGCAGTGGCGCGTATTAAAAAAGAAAAAAGAAGAAGGCGCCCTGAAAATCATCTCCATTGACCCCTGGATTACCGCTTCAGGGGAGATTGCCGACATCCGCCTGCAGCTGCGCCCGGGAACAGACGGGGCCCTGGCCCTTGGGTGGCTCCATGTTATTATTGAGGAATCCCTGTATGACAGCGATTTTGTGGCCAACTGGACGCACGGATTTTCTCAACTGGCAGCAAGGGTGAAGGAATACACTCCCCGGAAAGTGGCTGAAATAACGGGGCTTTCGCCGGAAGCAATTGTTGCTTCCGCCAGGCTGTATGCCACATCCGGCGCCTCCTGCATTAACCGCGGGGTTGCCACCGACCAGCTTGGCCTGAATTCGGGGCGTGTGGAACAAATGCGCGTCGCCCTGGCCGCCATCACCGGCAACCTTGATGTGCCCGGCGGCGACCTGCTCAGCCAGCCTTCCACTCACTTTGGTGGCAAGAAGTTTGTCTGCGAGTCGGAGCTTGAACTGGCAGACAAATGCCCGCCGGAACAGAAAGAGAAAATGATCGGTTCCGACAACTTCCGCCTGATGACCTGGTCCGCCTGGGAAACAGTCAACCGGCATTATCAGAAACAGCTGGGAATACCCTGCCCGCAGCTCCATTACCTGGCGGTACCGGCACCTGTGGCACTGCGCCAGATCATTTCGGCCAGGC
>DUUE01000248.1 GCA_012841735.1 Bacillota bacterium
GAGCCGCTGCTGCCTGCCTGTAATGTGGTTCCCTACGGTGATCTGGAGGCGCTGGAAGAGCAGCTTAAGTCGGAAGATGTGGCTGCCTTTATTGTCGAACCGATTCAGGGAGAAGGGGGTATCATTGTCCCGCCTAAAGGTTATTTGCCGTCCGCCCTTGCCTTATGCCACAAATACGGCACCCTGCTGATTGCAGATGAAATTCAGACCGGACTGGGCCGGACGGGCAAAATGTTTGCCTGTGAGCATGAAGGTGTGGAGCCGGATATTTTATGCCTGGCCAAATCGCTGGGAGGCGGCATTATGCCCATCGGTGCGGTGATTACCACGGCCGAATTATGGAATAAAGCGTATGGCGGCATTGAAAAGTGCCTTTTGCATACATCAACTTTCGGCGGAAATACCTGGGCTGCCACGGCAGGGATAGCCACCCTGGAAGTGCTGCACAGGGAAGACCTGCCGGGACGGGCGGCGGAATTGGGCGCATATCTTCTGGACGGGCTGCGCCGCCTGCAGGAAAAATACCGGCTGATCCGTGCAGTGCGTGGCCGCGGCCTGCTGGTAGGCATAGAATTTGAACAGCCCGCCAAGGGGGTGCTGGCCAGGGTTGCCGGCGCAGTGAACAAGCTGGCAAACGAGTATCTGGGGTCCATGGTGGCGGGTGTGCTGATAAACGAGCACCGCATCATTACAGCCTACACGCTCAATAATCCCAATGTAATCCGTTTTGAACCGCCACTGGTTGTCAGCCGGGAACAGATTGATGATGTGCTCAACGCACTTGATACAACTTTTGCCAAAAACAAATCACTTTTAGGTTTCGGGCTTGCTTCCGGCAAAACTTTCTTGTCCGGAAAACTGGGCCGCAAATAAGAGTCTTGCCGCATACAGGGCGGTTGCTTAAAAACCCGGAAAGAGGGAATGCTACTTTCCGGAAGGAGGCTGCTTATGAGAAACCATGATAATGGCGCGTGGACGGCAGTCTTTGAGGCTGCAACTTATGAGGAAGCTACCGTTGTCAAAGGAATGCTGGAAGCGGCAAAGATTCCGGTTGCCCTGGACCGTGACTCGGTGGGGGACGGCCTGGGAATTACAGACGGCCTGTTAAGCGAAGTGGTGGTAAAAGTACCAAAAAGTTTGGCCGGCAAAGCGGTGCAGTTGTTGCAGGCCAAACAAATGCTGCGCTCTGAATAAGGCACGGCAGTGGCGGGGGGAACCGGAAAAGGTGCTGCGGGGAAAAGCAAAGTATACAGTGTTGTGTGATTTTGACGGCACCGTTACCAATGCAGATATTGGCTTCTGTATCATTCAGGAATTTGCCGGGGAAGGCTGGCTGGAGATTGAAGCGGCTTACCAGCGGGGAGAAAAGGGTTCCCGCCAGGCGCTGGAAGAAATATTTACCCTGACCAGGGTAACGGAAGAAAAACTTTGCACTTTTATTGACAAAAATTTTTTCCTTGATCCGTATTTCCCGCAGTTCCTGGAATTTTGCCGGCAGCACGGACTTCCTGTTACCGTCCTTTCAGACGGGTTTGACTTTTATATCAAACGCCTTTTTGCCGGTGCAGGCCTTACCGTGCCCTACCTGGCCAATACGCTGCGGCTGAAAGGCAGTACGCTGCAGGCAGGTTTTCCGCACTATAATGCGGTCTGCGGCGACTGCGGCAACTGCAAGCGGAATTTTGCCAGGCAGGTGAAAGCAGAGGGGAGAAAAATTATATACATCGGCGACGGCTTTTCGGACCGGTGTGCCAGTGCGGAAGCCGACATCCTCTTTGCCAAGGGGTATCTGGCCGACTATTGTGACAGCAGGAAAATGCCTTACTTTCGGTTTGACTCTTTTGCCGATGTGCTGCAGCACCTGCAGTCCGGCGCCGTGATGAGAAGCGAGGAGGGATAAAATGAAAGTCGCACAGGATGTTACGCAACTGATCGGCTCCACCCCCATGGTCCGTTTAAATAAACTGGCCGGTACCGGCATGGCGGAAGTGCTGGTGAAACTGGAAGCTTTTAATCCGGGGGGGAGCGTGAAAGACCGTATCGCCCTGAGCATGATTCTGGCGGCGGAAAAGGCCGGCAAGCTGAAGCCGGGCGCCACCATTGTGGAACCGACCAGCGGCAATACGGGCATCGGTCTGGCCATGCTGGCTGCAGCCCGCGGTTACCGCCTGATTATAGTGATGCCGGAGACAATGTCGGCGGAACGTCGTGCCCTGCTGCGTGCTTTTGGCGCGGAAGTCAGACTGACCCCGGGACATTTGGGGATGAAGGGTGCCATTGAAGAGACGGAAAGAATCATACAGGAACACCCCGATTATTTTCTGCCGCAGCAGTTTGCCAATCCGGCCAACCCGGAAGTTCACCGTCAGACGACGGCCAGGGAGATTCTGGAACAGACAGGCGGGGTACTGGATGCGTTTGTGGCCGGTGTGGGAACAGGCGGGACGGTCACCGGCGTGGGCGAAGTCCTGAAAAAAGAAATCCCGCAGGTGAAAATATACGCGGTGGAACCGGCCTCTTCCCCGGTCCTTTCCGGAGGACAGCCCGGGGCACACAAAATACAGGGTATCGGAGCCGGTTTTATACCCACGGTTTTTAACCGTGCCGCAGTTGATGCGGTCATACCCGTGGCAAATGAAGATGCTTATGCCACAACCCGCCGCCTGGCGGCCGAAGAAGGTCTTTTGGCCGGCATTTCCAGCGGCGCCGCCGTTTTTGCGGCACTGCAGGTGGCAAAACGGCTGGGGGCGGGCAAACGTGTAGTGGTAATCGCCCCCGATACGGGCGAGCGGTATTTGTCTACTGACTTGTTTTA
>DUUE01000075.1 GCA_012841735.1 Bacillota bacterium
ATTCTGCAAAGCAACCAGAATGATATGTTCGGCGGCCAGAGCTTTCCGCACTTTGACCGGGCTATGGCGCAAATTATTGCGGAAATGCCCTCACAGCCTGACGAGGATGAAATCTTCCAGGCCATGGAAGGACTGGTTTATAATTTAAATACAATGCATTCCCGTGCCGGCGCCCAGGTGCCTTTTTCCTCCCTTAATTTCGGGACTGATACCAGCGAGATGGGCCGGGCGGTGACAAAGGCCCTGCTGAAGGCTTTTGAAAAAGGCCTGGGTCGCGGGGAAAGCCCCATTTTCCCCAACCTGGTCTTCCGGACGAAAAAAGGTGTAAACTTTGATCCGGGCGACCCCAACTATGACCTGTTCCAGTATGCACTGAAAGTTGCGGCCAAACGCCTTAATCCCACCTTCAGTTTTATGGACAGCACTTTTAATGAAAAATACGGGGATGAAGTGGCCTACATGGGCTGCCGCACACGTGTCATTGCCAACCGCCACGGCGAGGCTGTTTCCGCCGGACGCGGCAATATTGCCCCCGTTTCCCTCAACCTGCCGCGGCTGGCTTTGCAGACGCGCGATGTTAACCTGTTCTTTGTGGAGCTGGACCGCCTGCTGCGCCTTGCCGCCAGGCAGTTGCTGCACAGGTTTGAGATCCTGGGGAATTTGCGTGCCAAAGACCTGCCGTTTTTAATGGGTCAGAAACTGTATATGGGTTCGGAAAACCTGAGGCCGGACGACCCCATTAAAGAAGTAATTAAAAACGGCACCCTGTCTGTCGGTTTCATCGGCCTGGCGGAAACGCTGATGGTCCTGGTGGGCAAACATCACGGTGAAGACAGGGAAGCCCAGGAACTGGGCCTGAAAATTGTTTCCCATATGGCGAAGCGCATGGCACAGTTTTCAGACGAGTTTGACCTGAATTTTACTCTCCTGGCCACGCCGGCGGAAGGCCTGTCCGGGCGTTTTATCAAAATGGATCGCGAGATCTACGGCATCATTCCGGGAGTAACGGATAAGGAGTACTACACCAACTCCGTGCACGTGCCGGTAAACTATGTAATGTCCCTCTACGATAAACTGGATGCGGAAGGACAGTATCATCAGTATTGTGATGCCGGCCATATTGCCTATGTGGAACTGGAGTCCCCGCCGGGAGAAAACTATGAAGCGGTGGAAGACATTGTCAGGCATATGAGCGCAGCCGATGTGGGCTACGGCGGCATCAACTACCCCATTGACGAATGCCGGAGCTGCGGCTACAGCGGCGTAATGGACGATTGTTGCCCCGGCTGCGGCGGAACTGATGTCAGGCGCATTCGCCGCATTACCGGTTACCTTTCGACGGAAGACCGTTTTAACAGCGCCAAACTGGCTGAACTGCACGACCGGAAAGTGCACTGCCGGTAAAGCCTGCCGTACTGGCGGGAATTTCAGGCGAATAAATGAGGCAAAGGGGTGGGGTTATGCAGCTGAGAATTGCCGGTTTGCACAGACAAAGTGTGGTAGACGGCCCGGGTGTGCGGACGGTTGTGTTTACCCAGGGCTGCCGCCACAGCTGCCCCGGCTGCCACAATCCGCAGACCCACGACCCGGAAGGCGGCAGGTTGGTAGACATTAATGAACTGGCGGCGGAGATCCTGCGTGACAAGCATGTCCGCGGTGTTACTTTTTCCGGCGGCGAACCTTTTCTGCAGCCACGGGCCCTGGCGGCTCTGGCCCGGCTGCTGGGGACACGCCGGGTTCACCTGGTTGTTTATAGCGGTTATACTTTTGAAGAACTGCTGGAGAAGGGGCGGCAGGACCAGGCAACGGCGGCACTGCTTGCCGCCTGTGACCTGTTGATTGACGGCCCCTTTCTCCTGGAGCAGCGCGATATTTCGCTGCTTTACCGGGGCTCACGGAACCAGCGTATCATTGATCTGCCTGCAAGTCTTAAAGCCGGTGAAGCGGTGCTTTCAGAATTGCATTTCCGGGGTTTGAAGCGGGCAGATGCGTGAACAGGAACGGATGATAACAAAACACGGTCTCAGTTATCTAGTTTTTGCCAACCTGGAGCAGGCACAGGTGCTGCACGGTTTTTCCCTGCGGCACGGGGGCGTGAGTCTCCCCCCGTATGACAGCCTGAATCTGGGATTGCATGTGGGCGACGAGGAGGAAAAAGTCCTGGAAAACCGCCGGCGTTTTGCCCGGGCTCTGGGATACCGGGCGGAACTGGTGACGGTGGGGCAGCAGGTACACGGCATCTCCATTGCCCGGGTCACGGGCAGGGAAGCAGGCCGCGGCCATGCCGCACACGCCGCTGCACTGCCGGATACTGACGGGCTCATTACCACCGCTGAGGACGTGGTCCTGATGGCTCATGCGGCCGACTGCACACTGCTTTTCTTTTACGACCCGGATCTTCCCTGTATCGGCCTTGCCCATGCAGGCTGGCGCGGTGCAGTGGCCGGCATGGGCCCGGCCATGGTCAGGGCCATGTGCGAAGC
>DUUE01000113.1 GCA_012841735.1 Bacillota bacterium
GGGTTTTCTCGGGCGGATTTTCCTCTTCGACCGCCTTAAGCCCCAATTTCAGCGCCGTCAGGGATTGAGCCGCTTCGTCATGCAGTTCCCTGGCAATACGTTTTCTCTCCTCTTCCTGGGCTGTAATCAGCCGTTTCACCAGTTGAACACGCAGTTTGTCTTTCCGTTCCAGCTCCTGTTTATGGGCAATGTTTTCCGATTTAAAACTGCCCAGCTGTTCAACCATATGGTTAAAGGCGGCAGCCAGTCTGCCAATTTCATCCCTGCTCTCAATCTGTACCCTGGCAGTAAAATTTTGGGCGGCAATGGCCGAGGTAGCCTCGGTTAACTGCTGCAGGGGCGCCAGCATTTTAGACGTAAATAAAAAGGTGATGACTGTTCCCAAAATAAAAGCAAGCAGGATTGACGCAAGCAAATAAGTCCTGGTCTGTACTACCGACCGGTGCAGATTCGATTCGGACAGGCCAATACGGACTGTACCTACCATCCCGGAGAGGATTGGTACGGCAACATCATAGACGATTCCCGCTTCAGAACGGAAAACGGCGCTGGAGTATTCTTTCATTTCTTTGCCACGGTGCAGAAAGCGCAGAGTCTGGGATACTTCCAGGTCCGGTTCGGAGTGAATAATAAGCTCATTGTTGCTGTCAAGAATAAAAAGGTAAACAAAATCAGGGTTATGTTCCATGGTATCGGTGACTGTCTGCACCAGCTCATGCAGGTCATTTGCTATCACGGCATTTGCACAGCGTGCCGCCACATCACGGGCCACCGCCACGCCGCGCAGTGTCAGATCATTTTGCAGTACCTGCCTGAGCAACAGTTCTGCACTCAGGACAACCCAGGCTCCGATAATAATAACCAGCACAAACCATAAAAGAAGAAACTTGCTGCGGATGCTGATAATTTTTTCGCTTTTAAAAATCATTGCCACTGCCCCCGAGTGTAGTTGCCATTTTAGTGATGATGTCATAATCTTCCGGCCGCGCAGTGGTAAAGCGTGAAAAGCCAAGTTGTGCAAGTATTTCCATGCCTTCCACATCTTCATGCATGGCAAGCAGCAGGGATATTACTTTTTCCTTAACTTCCGGCGCCAGGCTGTCGCCCGCTACCAGCGGATCCAGGGGGAGATACCCGGAAGTATGAATAATTTTTATTTTATCCTTCAATTCCCTGTCATTACAGAGGAGATACTGGAGATGCAAGCTGTCGGCTGCCGCCGCCTCAACCAGCTGGCTTGCCACACAGCGAACCGCATAGTCGACGCTGTAAACATAATGATAACTGCTGAAATATGATTCGGGCGACTCTCCATAGAGCTTAAGCAGGTAAGTGGGGTAAAGACAACCCAGTGCGGAATCGGGATCGGTAAAAGCGAATGTTTTACCCCGTAATTCTGCCAAGGTATTTAATTTGCTGTCATGATGGACAAAAATACAGGAGGTATAAGTGATATCACAGGCAGGCTGGGGGATGAGCAATAATTCCAGCTTATCGCCGGCAGTATCTGTAACATACAGAGAGGAAGAAATAAAAGCAAATTCCACCTGGCCGGACAAGAGCAAATCAATTATTTCCCGGTAGCTTTTTCGCAGGACAAGTTCCGTCCGTATCCCTGCCTGCTTTTCCAGGTAAGAGAGAAAACTGTCATAATAAGCAATTGTACAACGGGCTGAAGCAGAACCGACACTGGCAATTCTCACTGTTTCCCGGCTGTCTTCTGTATAGGGAGTGTTATTTACGGCAGGACTCTGAAGTGAAATGTAGGGAAGTGTATGCTGCTTGTAGACAGAAAACAAGACAGTAAGTGAGAGCAAAGTGACAAATCCGAGCAGAAAAAGACGATAAGCCACCTGATACCCCCCTTTCACACTGCAGTTTTGATAATTATTTCACAATTCGTGTTTTACCGGCAAGCAGTTATGGCCATAAAATATGTGGGCAAATTACCTGTTATGTCCCGGACCTGCGACTGACAAGCGCCGCCAGCAGTATGGAGACTTCATAGAGCACTGCCAGAGGAATGCCCATCAGCAGCTGGGAGAAAACATCGG
Source organism: Bacillota bacterium (assembly GCA_012841735.1). GTDB lineage: Bacteria > Bacillota > Dethiobacteria > Dethiobacterales > Dethiobacteraceae > DUUE01. The sequence goes on from DUUE01000113.1 coordinate 2,055, forward strand.
GCGGTGTTAAAAAGGCGGCAACGATAAAAATAATAACAATGGCGTATTTTCTGTGCGCCCGCAAAAATGCGGCGGAGATAATACCAAGTCTGGCCAGGATAAGAACGACAACAGGCAATTCGAAAAGCAGGCCAAAACCAAAAATGATCCCGCTGCTAAAGGCCAGGTAACTGCTGAAAGTCAGCATGGGTTGAAGCGATTCTGAAGCAAAGCCGAGAAAAAAACGAACAGTAAAAGGAAGGATCACAAAAAAAGCGAAAGCTGCCCCCAGGAAAAAGCAAAGCAGTGACAGGAACGTGGCCAGAGTGACATAAAAGCGTTCCCGCCGCCGCAAAGCGGGCAGAATAAAACTCCAAAAATGATAGATGGCAAACGGCAAAGTAAGAAAACAACCGGAGTAAAGAGCAAGACGCACATTCAACAGAAAAGCTTCTGTAACACCCAGGTAAACAAGTTCACCGGCGGGGGCAGCCAGGGAAGCCCTGATGCGGTCAACAAAAAGGTAGGAAAAAAGGGCGGCTGCGGTGAAAACGGCCAGAGTAAACAGCAGGCGCCGCCTTACTTCAGCCAGATGTTCAAAGATATGCATATATTTTTCCTGCTTATCCCTGTCTTTCACGCCTTACAGCACCCCGCCCCGCCTGTATACTGAGTATGTCTATTTTTTCACATTCACCATCATAGAGCTGTATCCTGCTATTTTCGTTCCGGGCAAATATAACATTTCATTATACCTGGATGCCGTTGTGAATATTCCCCGGCACAGCCATGATAAAGTTTAAGCGGCCGGCTGCGCCTTGAAGGAAAGAAACAAGTTGCGTCGAATTAGTTTGACTAGCAACTTTTTGTCATGAATGCTACTTTTTCCCCAGACGGCAGCGATAAAGGAGGATTGCTTATGTATGGTTATGCCGGGAAAATGTTGTTTGTTGATTTATCACAAGGCACCCTGACAGAAAAGCCTCTGACTGAAAAACTGGCGCGTGATTTTATTGGCGGTTACGGTATTGGAGCCAAAATTTTGTATGACATGATGCCCCCCGGTGCTGACCCGCTGGGGCCGGAAAGTGTACTGGGATTTGTCACCGGTCCCTGCACAGGCACAAAGGCATTCTTTGGCGCCCGCTATACACTGGTACACAAGTCACCTGTTACCGGCGGCTGGAA
>DUUE01000280.1 GCA_012841735.1 Bacillota bacterium
ACCCGGAGACGGAGGCTGTTGGCCTGTGCCAGCAGGTAACGGCAAAGACTTTCCAGTTCGGCAGCGGTTGCCGGCCGGGTATCCAGCCCCAGTGTTGCGGAAAGGGGCTCTCTGTAATAATTCAGCCCCCACACCAGGTTAAAAGCGAGATAAAGAATGCCGGCACCATACAGGAAAGAGAAAAGAAAATTTGCCAGCTTTTCCCGCCGTGTCCTTTTATCTTTTGCCAGTAAACATATTCCCCGCAGGAGAAAGCACACCGCAGACAACAGAAAGGCAAACACCAAAATTTCCGCCAGGGAAAAGGGAAGCAAACCGGTTGCCGTGCTTAAGCAGCGGCCGATAAAAGGGTAAAAACTGCGGGAATACAATCTTTCCACCAGTGCCGGTACCCTGCCGGCCAGGGTGGTCAGCAGCACTCCTGCCGGCAGCAAGAGCAGGGCGGGGACGCTTTTTTTGCTCATAACCTCCACGGCGCCTTTCTGTGGCAGAATTAGCCGCAGCTCCTGCCTGACGATAATGTGCGTGCAACTCTCCTTTCAGGGTACATCAGTGCCTCTTTACTGTCAATATCTGCGCTGCTGCAATGGGATTAATCACCAACCCCGGTTTTCATCATGTCTGCCTGCAGGTGGAAAGTGTTCCTGCAACTTATAAAAAAATGGCCGCGGACGGGGTGGAATTCTTTTTCGCTCCCAAGTTCCGCGGCAAGCCAAAAGAAAATGTTACTGGATTTTCCCCAAAGATCCGGACGGAAATATGATTGAACTGCAGGACTGACAGTTACAGCAGTTTCCTGGGTTTCACCGCTTTTTTCAGATTTACTGTCAGACGCCTGTGCACTTTAAAAGTTTCCCGACCGGCATTTGACCCCTGGCGCTCCTGTTGCTTATTTTTCAGACCATGGTAGTTGCCAGTGAAAAAAAGAGTGAATGCCGCCAGCGCGAGACCAAAGCATAAGTGAGCGACAAATGTGACCAGGATACCGCGAGGCTCGGGCGATATTTTTCCCTTTAACAGCACACCCTGCACAAAAACAAAAAAATTAATCCAGGCAAACATGCCGAAACCTGCACCCTTAATCCAGATGTTCTCTCTGCCGCTCAGGGAAAGAAGGTAAATAAAAACGCTGCCCAGAATACTGGTAACTACAACATCGGCAAGTGCCCCAATCAGCAGACCGAGGGGAGTAAAAATATCTGCCCGGGATAAAACTGTACCGGCAACAATTTGCCAAAAAACTACAGAAGTAAACCCCAGATAATATGCCAGGTAATTAACCGACAGTTTGACTGCATCAGCCAGGATTCCAACCACCAGGCCGAGAACTACTTTGTCTTTCAGCAAAATACCCCATCCTTTTCCCTGTAGTATTGTAGTTTGCTTCAATTATATTGTTTTTATGAAAACACCCCAAAGACGACAACAATAGCTGCCGCTTTCCTTTTTGCAGGGAGATCTGGCGCCGGTCTTTCCAATCTGATATACTACAAAAGGGAAAAAAGCCTCACAGGGCTTAGCGGAGTAAAATATATGTCCAGACAATTTATCCATAACTGCATTGTCAGCGTGATCTTCGCAGTGGCTGTTTTTGCCTTTCGCCCCGCTGCTTTTGTGTTTGCCGGGACGGACAGCCCCCCTGTGGTCACGTCGGACGCATGCGTCCTGCTTGACGCCCGGACCGGGCAGATTCTTTATGAAAAAAATATGCACCAAAAACATTACCCTGCTTCCATTACCAAAATTATGACGGCACTCCTGGCGCTGGAACACGGCAAACTGTCAGACAGGATTATTATGAGTGAGGATGCAATCTTTTCCATTGAATACAACTCCTCACATATTGCCCTGAATCCCGGCGAGGAGATCACGCTGGAACAGGCGCTCAATGCCATGGCTGTTGCTTCCGCCAATGATGCGGCCAACGGGATTGCAGAATATCTTGCAGGTGATCTGGACAGCTTCGGCAGGATGATGACAAAAAAAGCGGCGGCGTTGGGCGCAAAACAAAGCAATTTTGTCAATGCGCACGGGCTGCCCGACAATAACCATTATTCTACTGCCCATGATATGGCACTCATTATGATGCATGCCATCAAACACAGTGATTTCAGACTGATTTTCAGTAAAAGACGTTATGAAATGCAGCCCACAAACTGCCAGCCGGAAGTACGCTATTTGAACAATACAAACCCGTTGCTGAACGGCAATTTTGCTTCTGAGGGCATCATTGCCAGCAAAAACGGCTGGACAAAAGATGCACAGTACACGTTGGCAACAGCCGCCCACAAAGACGGCAGGGAACTGATTGTGGTGGCGCTGCACAACCGGGACCAGGAAGAGATCTGTGCCGATACGCTGAGACTGCTGCAGTACGGTTTTACAGCCTTTCGTGAAGTAAGCGTGAACAGTAAACCGGACACTGCGCAGCTCGCTAGTTTCACCGAACTGGATCCCGAGGCAATAACCATACAGGGTCCGGATACTTACACTTTTCTCCTGCACCACAGCCTGGGAGAAGGTGATCTCAAGATGTCACTTTCTTTCAGCGGGACGCAACCATACCGGCCGGCCGGGCTGGAGGTTGCCGTCAGCCTGCCAGACAACCCTTTTATGTATCAACAAATCGGGAAGGTCCACTACACGCTGGCTGACAAACCTCTGCCGGAAGAGGGGACCCCCGCAGTATGGCCGCGCAATTTGCTGCGCCTTCTTTTGGGGCTGGCGGCTTTTGTTGCCCTGTGTCGCCTCAGGGTGTATCTGCGGCGAAGACGACGCCGCAGCCGTGTGCTCAGGCGAAGAGTATATCGCTACAGGGGATATTGAAAACTGATCAATATGCAAAAGGCATTACTGTTCAGTCTGGCAATAGACAGTGGATGGCTGATATGGTATTATAATCCTTTATACCCAGTATTTTTTAGGTGATAAATTATTATTTACTATTTTTAGTGATGTGCCGGTGGGGGAAGACAGTGAGTAACCTCCCGCCGGCACTATATTTTTCGTCGTTTTTGCAGGCTGGCAAAAATAAAAAAAATAATAAAATAAAAAAGGAATTCCTAATATTAACTAGTATTTTATCATGTGGAGAAAAAAATAACTTGTCAATGCAGCTTCCAGGAGGTGTCAGTATGTTTTCCAAAATCGGTTTTACAGAAATTCTTGTGCTTCTGATTGTGGCATTATTGGTGTTCGGGCCGTCTAAACTGCCTGAAATTGGTAAAGCATTAGGTCGTGGATCAGAGAGTTTAAAGCTGCTTCCAAAGAATTAAAAGACAGTTTATTGGAAGAGGAAAAGGAAACGGAAGAGAAAAAGGCATAACAATTTATTATTTTTGGATTACAGTTCGTCTGAACAGATTCGCACGGGTTGAGGGGGTGTCATTTTGGGGCAAAGGAGTGAGCGGCAAACAATCTTCGGGCATCTTGAAGAACTCCGCAAACGCCTGCTCATCTGTATTTTTGCCTTTGTTATAACCACCATAGGCAGTTTTCTTTTTGTTGAGCAGCTGCGGGCTATTATCATCCGTCCGGCCGGAGAGCTGGAACTGGTCTATATTACACCGCCGGAAGCTTTAATGGCTGATTTACGTTTGGCAATAATGGCCGGAATTGTGTTTGCACTGCCGGTACTGGTGTACCAGCTGATTGCATTCCTTTTGCCCGCCCTCGAGAAAGAGGAAAAAAAGATCCTCATTCCCGCAGTTTTGGCTGTAGTTTTTTTCTTTAGCCTGGGAGTTCTTTTTGCCTATTATGTTGTTTTTCCGTTTACCATCCGTTTTTTCCTGGCATTTGCAACAGACTCCCTGCAGCCGCTGTTTACGATTTCAGCATACTTAAGCTTTGCCGTAAACTTTATTTTTGCCTTTGGTATCGTGTTTCAGATGCCGCTGCTTTTTTTCATTCTGGGGTACCTTGGTATTATTAGTGCAGAATTTCTTCGCAAGTACCGTAAATATGCCGTGCTGGTTATTTTGCTTGTCGCTGCGTTATTAACTCCGCCCGATGTTTTCTCCCAGATGATGCTGGGCATCCCGCTTTATGGTCTATATGAAGTAGGTATTTGGGCAGTTGCTTTTAGTCAGGGAAAAAGAAAAAGATTACCGGGGCGCGGGCTCAGTTAGGGCGGGCGAATCAATGCGCTCGTTATAACGCTCTGCAACGGTTAATGAAATTTATCACAAGAAAGGGGGCAACCGGTTGAGACTTGGAGTACTGGAAATTGTGTTACTGCTAATTGTTTTTCTGCTGTTTTGCGGGCCTAAAAAGTTGACTGCAATCGTCAGGGCTTGCGGCACCGGGATCCGCGAAATGAGAAATGCCGCAAAAAACAACAGTCCCCCTTAAGAAATGCCGTTTAAAAGCTTTTAAAAAACGGATTTTGTAACAAATAAAGGAGGTAGAGTAATTGTCAGAAGTAAAAGAAATATCGAGAAGAAAGTTCTTAGTGGGGGCCGGTGCAACTATAGCGGGAGCTGCACTGGCCGGGGGAATCGGCGGAATGCTTGCCGGGTGTGAAGCACAATCTGCCGGTAAAGTCGAAACGCCGAACTGGCCTGCCGAATATAAGAAGCTTGATCCGGACAAGGCGGCCGAGAGAGGATTTAATGCTTATAAAAACGGCGGGTGAGGCATTGGTGCAGCCCAAGGTCTGTTGGGCTATTTGGCTGAAGAAGTGGGCTATCCTTTCAATCAGATTCCCATGGAAGCCTACATATCCTTCGCCGGCGGGACTGAAGGCTGGGGATCAATGTGTGGTTCACTCATTGCTCCCATTCAGCTGATTGGCATGGTCGCCGAAGGTGAGGAAAAATCGGCCATGATCAATGAACTGATGGCTTTTTACACAAAACATCCTTTCCCTGAATACCAGACGGGTGAGTTCGATTTGCCCAAGGTTGCAGTCAACTCCACACTCTGCCATGTTTCGGTAACCAGGTGGATGGATGAATCAGGGATGGGGCCGAGAGGAAGTGCCGAGCGCAAGGCAAGATGTGCCGGTGTTGTGGCAGATGTATGTAAATTTACCGCACAAATGCTTAATGATTATGTTGACGGCAAGTTTAAGGCGGGCGAATTTACTGCACCCTCAGTAGCCGGGGAATGCATGGCCTGCCATGGCGATAATGTTAAACCATTCGCTTTTGGGAAGGAAAGCTGCACGGATTGCCATGAGGACCACCGGTAAATCCGAAAAAAAAATTCCAGCCTCCCGGCTGGAATTTTTTATATGCAGTTCCGGCAAAGTTGCCGCTAAAGCAGAGAATTTTTCCCTGCCAATAGTAAAACACTTATAATTG
>DUUE01000278.1 GCA_012841735.1 Bacillota bacterium
CCTGGGGTAAAGGGACGCAAGTGATAATCTCTCTTCCCGCCGGCTGTTAACAGGCTGCCGCATGGCAGCTTATTTTTTTTGCAGCACCAGCATCCGCTGGGTGTTTGTGCCTTTGCTGTTATTGGTGACGGCAAAACAATGTGCAATTTTACTGAAGTTCTGACGCTGTACCAGCACTTCAACCGGTCGCAGGACACGGCAGCCTGCAGCAGCCAGAGCCGCTGCAATAATTTCATCCAGATTTATTTTTTGTGTCCGGTATAATACATCACCCGCTTCTATTACACAGATGCCGCCCGGCTTCAGGACGCGTGCCACCTCCTGCAGAAAACTGCCCATATAGTCCTGCCACTCTTTCAGGCTGTTTGTTTGCAGCATTTCAGACCTGAATGTTTCCGGATCTATGTCCAGAAACCAGTGTTCGAGCCAGTTATTGGTAATATAGTCCACTTTGTTTAAAAAGGGGGGCGAGGTGACAATGAGATCAATACATTCATTCTGCCACTCACGCAGAGCACGGGCATCCCTTCTGGTATAACAGTTATGTGTACTCATCCGCCTGATTCCCGCAACCAGGTTATCCTGTAGTGCGGCTTTTGCCTTGGCCAGCAGCCGTGGCGCCACAGGGCGGTATTCCGGTACCTGGCGGCGTTTTCTGTTTATCCGGTACTGCGCCTTGGGCGGCACGGAAAACTGCGGCATGGTGTACACGGAAAAAAAGCCGGGTGAGTGCCCGTGCAGCCTGGAAACTGCCAGCAGGGCAACAAAACAGGCAGCGGGAGATTTAGTTTCCCTGATTCTTTTTTTCAGGATTAAAAGTTCCTGCAATGTTTTGGGGTGATAAAAAAGCAGCAGTTCCGGCGGGTACTTTTCTGCAACGCTGCCTTCCCAGTCAATGGTGGCCAAAAAGGCACACACCTCGGACAGGGGGACGGGATTGGTCTTTGTCCGGGTCAGCCAGACGGCAAAGGGATTAATGTCATTGGCGTAAGCATAACGGCCCAGGATGTTGGCCTGCAAAACAGTTGTCCCCCGCCCGCAGAAAGGGTCGCCCACAACCTGCCCCGCTTTGGTAAACTTACGGATAAAATAATCCGGCAATTCAGGTTTAAAGGCAGCCCTGTATGAAACAACATAATGCAAAGAATGCATCTGGCGCTGTCTGGCCGTCCAGTATTCCCCTTCTCTTCTGGGGATCACGGGCAGTGTAGCCGGCAATAATGTTCCCTCCCGGAATTACTCTTAGGTATTCCTATGACAGAGGGAGCTTTTTTTTGACAGCAAGAGACATTCTTTGCCGCCAAAGCAGAAAAAAACAGGCATGACTACATGCCTGTTCAGCAAGTTTTACCGCGGCAGTTTACTTTTCTCCGCCGATAACAATAACATTTTTGACCGCACCGTGTTCCGCATCGTAAAATGCTTCATTGATTTGTTCCAGTGTATAACGGCGCGTCAGCATGCACTCAATATCAATAAACCCGTTTCTGTAGAATTCCATTATTTTGGGGAAGTCCCGGCGAAAGTTAAGTGCACCCATGACGCTGCCGGTGAACTTTCTGCCGCTTAAAAATTCCATGGCCGAAATATTGTCCATAAACTCGTCTTCAAACCTGGCATGGCCGATCATACAGACAGTTCCCCAGGGGGCCGTGATATCCATGGCCTGGCGTTTAATCCCGGGGGCCGCCACGGCAATAATGGTGTAGTCGGCACCGTACTTGTTGATTGCACGCACCTGTGCCGCCACGTCACTCCGGGCGGCATTAATGGTATGTGTTGCACCGCATTTTTTTGCCAATTCCAGTTTGCTGTCCAGCACATCAATGGCAATAATGGGGCAGGCGCCTGAAAGCCTTGCGCCCTGAACAGCCGCAATACCCACACCGCCGCAACCGATAACGGCCACACTTTCCCCCGGCTTTACCTTGCAGCGGTTCAGGACTGCGCCGAAACCGCTGATAAAGCCGCATGACAAGGCCGACGCAACCGGGAAAGGTATGTCGTCGTCAATCTTGCAGAGCGTGGCTTCATGACAGTTGCAGTACTCGGCAAAACCTGTGGCGGAGGAAGCCGTCTGCACGGGGATCCTTCCGTCGGCCCTTGTATAGGGTCCCGGTTTGCGAAACTCAAGGGGCGGTATATTCTCACAGAACCATGTTCTGTCATGCAGGCAGGGGGCGCAGGTGCCGCAGCCCGCCCTGATAATGGCACACACAACCCTGTCACCCGGTTTGACATAAGTGACTCCCGGGCCCACAGCATCGACAATACCGGCAATCTCATGCCCGGCCGTTGCACAGCCTTCATAGGGGCCGTGTTCGCCCCGGATGCCGTGGATATCGCTGTGGCAGATGGTGCAAGTCATGACTTTCAGCCTGACTTCTTTTTCTTTTGGTTCGGCCAGTTCCATTTCTTCGATTGTGAACTGGCCTCCCATTTTCTCCACAACGGCAACTTTACATTTCATTTTTTGTCTGCCTCCTTTCCCCCGGCCAAAGGCGCTTACTATCTCATCGTCCCGCCACCGTCAACAGAAATTGTCTCTCCCGTCATATAAAGTTCTTCCTGGACTAAAAACAGGATCAGCTTGGCCACATCGATAGGTTTGCCCACCCTGCGGAGCGGATTCATTTTAGCCACAATGTCAAATTGTTCCCTGGGTGTTGTGGCATGCATGGGGGTGTCAATCATGCCGGGACACACCGTATTGATGATGATATTGTCGGGGCCGAATCTCCTGGCAAAACTTTTTGTCTGGACAATAATACCGGCTTTGGAAGCAACATAAGCTGCGCTGCCCACGCCGCCGTTAAAGGCCGTGACGGAGCTGACATTGACAATTCTGCCGAACCTGTTTTTCTGCATCCCGGGAATAACGGCCCGCATAAAATTGTAATGGCCGATCAGATTGACGTCCAGGACACGATGATACTGCTCCAGGGAGGTATGCATGAGAACGTCGCCGCCCATCTGCCCCGGTTCCCTGTCAACTTCTATCCCTGCATTATTAACCAGTATATCTATCCTGCCAAAGCGCTGCAGGGCCTGTTCTACCGCCTGCGCAACGTCCGCTTCCACGGCCACGTCACACCTGATGGCCATTACCTGATCCGTAGTCTGCCTGATGACACTTTCCACTTCTTTCAGGGGCGCTTCCGTCCGCCCGATCAGAACGACGGCGGCACCCTGGGCGGCCAGCTGGATTGCCGTCTCGCGCCCAATCCCTTTGCCGGCCCCGGTAACCATGGCCACTTTGCCGGCTATGCCATAATCAATCATCAAACCATCTCCTTCTGTTACATTGCTGTAACAATTTTGCCGTCAGGCTGTCTGATACCGATAAAATCTCCCGCCAGGACCACATGGTCGCCGACAAATTCCCGGACCCTGGCCCAATGCCCCGTCAACTCCCGGTCAAGGGGAACCCCGTCTGCAATCATTTCCTGTCTTACCAGCTGCCCGTCCAATGCCCGCGGTGTAATTCCTTTCTGCAGGCACAGGGCTGCGGCAGTTCCGGCAGCCTGACCCGTACCCATGGAAGGCGCAATAATACGGACCGCAGCCTGCGCATTAAACTCAGAAGAGATGCAGCGGCCGACTACCAGCAGATTCTCGATTTTAAGCGGCACCAGGGCTCTGTAAGGTATTTCACAGTGGTTTCGGGGATCGACGCGCGCTTCCACTCCGGCCGGCCGGCCAAAAACATGCATTTCCTCGGAGCACTGCGGCTCCCTGCAAACGGCCCCCTCCAGCGGTGCAGGGACATGAACATGGCGCAGAAAACCGATCCTGCGGCTGGTTGGATGGTGTGTGTCAAAAAATTCAGGAAACCTGACGATGCCGTCGGCAAATTTCCTTCCGCATGCTACATCCTCATCTTTCAGGATGTATTCCCCGATAATACGCCTGGAGTCGCGGATGCCATGCATGTTGGCAATACCGGTGATTCTGGACCGTGCGAAGCCGGGCACATATTTTTTAAAGAATTTTTCCAGCCACAGCATTTGATTGTGCTGTTCAATGATCTGCCTGGTCAGGTCTTCCGGGTCAAGGTTCCTGGTATAAAAACTGTGTGTAGTCATCACTGTAATATCCGCATCATGGGCTTCCGTATTGGGTATCTGGTAAATCAGTGCAGTGGGAAAAACAACAAAAGGCAGGTCCCCGTTTTTGACAGCCTCTTCCTCCAGTTCTTCCAGCAATCCGAACTTGTCAGACAGTTTGTCCGGACCCCGCTTCTCCCGCCATTCCGCATTGGCCCGGCCGTATGTCACAAGGTCCACATTTGCCATCCTGAATGCCAGGGTGGTGGACATATTCAAACCGGCATATTGGGGACTGCCCACTTCGTACGGTGCGCCGGCATACGCGGCCACATCACCGTCTCCTGTCCCGTCAATCACAATCCCGGCGGAGATGGTAAACCTGCCTGCCTTACTATGGCAGACCACACCTTTGATTGTGTTGTCCTCCACAACTGCATCAACGGCCGTGACCCCGTAAAGAATGCGGCCCCCGGACTCAACCAGCATGCGTTCCAGCATCAGCTTTCCCTTGTCCGGGTCAATTACCGGCAGATGAGGCCGGTCAATGGCATCGCCGTTTGCTTCCAGTCTTTTTAACCATTCTTTGCTGATGCCCTCGACAACGCCCGCAATGCCTGTGACATAACCGTTTGTTGCCAGTCCGCCCAGGGAATGGGCGCTGTCAAGCAGCAGAGTACGTGCCCCCTTTCTGGCAGCCGTGATGGCGGCCGCCGCGCCACCCACACCGCCGCCGACCACGAGAACGTCATAGTAATTTGTACTGCCAAGCATTTTACTTCTCCTTTCTGTTCCCGCCGGTTTTTTCTTGTCGCGTTAGTGCCGGCAGAGAGAATTGGTTTGTGAATAAAATCTCAAAATACACTGCTATGTACGGTGCATAAAACCTGCCTGACGCAATTTTTTTATTAATTCAAATTATACAATACTTTCACAGGGATGACAATGAAACAGGGGTTGCCTCTGCGCCCCGCAGCAACCCGTAATCAAGTGAAGAACATCTCCCGGGAAATAAAAAAACACCGCACAAGCGGTGCCCGGTAACCAACTAGTATTTTGTTAAGCATTTTCATTCTTTTCGCCGAATCAGGATGAAAGGTGTCAGTTCACGGCCCTGGCCTGCCGGGTTATCCTTAATCAGCGCCGCCAAAAAACTGTTGTCGTATGGATTGTCAGCGTTTTTCCCCAGAATCTCAATGTCAATATCGTTGGCATCGACAATCATACAATCGATGCCGAATTTTGCTTTTATCTCATCACAGACACGGTCAGGTTCGGCCGGCGCCAGAATGCCTTTGTCGGCATAATACTCCCAGCCCACAACACAAAAGCCGTCTATATTCCGCACATTGTTGCCAAGAATTTGATAAAAAAGCCCGCGTTTGCCGAATAATTTTCCGATGGCAGCAACAATCGCAGCCAGGAGAACACGCCACCAGCCGCACAGGTCTATTGCAGTCTGCATTTTATACACATTATCCATGGCAGGACCCGCCGGGTTCTTCAAGGCAAAACAGGAAAGAATTCTGGCCAGCAGGCTCACTTTCATTTCCGCTTTAAACTTTACCCGGCGCTGGCAAAGAGCAATCACCTTTTCCCCCATGGATAAAATGTCTCCCTCACGATAATGGGGCAGTACATACCTTTCAATCAAATCAAAATAATTCTCCCCTACTTCAACGAAATGAGTGCGGATCGGAAACCTGTAAAAAACTTGTCCGTCCACTTCCCGTGTCAATTCATGCCCCGGATTTGCTTTTAAGGCAAAGGGAGCCTCCGCGTTTGTCAACTCACTCACCTCACCGGTTTTTCACTGATTACTGCGCTTCCCGTAAAACTCCCATAATTCTTACTTTATCCAGTCACACCTTTTTTCATACGGGCGGCCTCCGTTATTCCCGGGCGGCAGGCCCGGTCAGGGCTGTCAAAAAAGTTGCCGCCGGTTTGATTTTCCAGAGTCCGTTTTCTGTTACGACAGAAAAATTTTCTCTGTAAGAAATGGTTTCACCTTCCCGTTGCAGTGTAATTTCCGCCGCCAGAATATTTTCGCCGGCCGTTGTGCTCTCATCTACCCGGAAGTCGGAAAGACTGCTTGTCCAACTGCCAACCCAGCCGGCCAATCCGCTTTCTCCCTGCTCCCAGGCACCTGCCTGCCAGAGCGCAAGTTCCTGCCAGCTTTGTTTTTTTATTGCCTGCAGGTAATCCCTGAGTGCTTCAGTTTGCGTCCGGTTAAGGTTGTCCAGGCCTTTTTCCCCGCGTGCCGCCGCCTGGGCCGCTTCATGAGCCGCCGCTTCCCCCGGTGTCAGGAGCCCGCCGGCGGTATATCTGTTGGCCGCATTCCAGAGCATAAACTCATCAATGCCCAGCGCCAGTGCCTTGTCAATCTGGGCGCGTATCTCGGCAGGCCCGTAGCCGATATGGCCTTTCACCCATGTCGCGGTAAAACCCTGCAGCCAGGGGCGGATAATGGCAGGTTCGGCAAGCGGGGCATTTCGTTTAATGGCATCCCGCAATGCCCGGTTAACAGTTCCCCCGGGATTGGCATCAGGCACAGGAAAACCGAAATAGCCGGGGCCATAATGGCTCGGGTAAATCATGGGACAGATATAATCCACAAGGGGAGAGATTTTTTCCCATTGCTGCCCGATACTGGCTGCATCCGTATCAGAGGTGGCAATAACACCGAACACATCGGCGGCAAGATGGACGTTGTACTCCGCCAGTTGCTCCCTGGCATATGCCAGGAACTGGGCAATAACCTCCGCCTTGGTCCGGTCGTCACTGCCGGGGAGAACGGCTTCCCTGTCCACGCGTTTCGCATTTTCCGGAAAACGGACATAATCAAATTGTATTTCCCTGAAACCTTTCAGGGCAGCCTCTTTGGCGATGGCAATATTATAATCCCAGACATTTTTCTCATATGGGTTGACCCAGGCAAAACCGCCGTAATCGCGCCACAGGCCGCTACCGTTCCGCTTCTGGATGGCCCACTCCGGTCTTACTTCCGGCAAATGGGGATCACGGAAAACCACAATCCTGGCAATGGGATATATGTCCCGCTTTTTCATTTCGTCCAGGACGGCGTCGAGATCGGCTATTACCGCCTTTTTGCCGGAATTGACTTCCTGTACTATTTCCAGGTCGCTATGATAAGTGAGCATGCCGGAATCATTTTTAACGTCAATTACCATTGCATTTAATTCGGTTTGCTCCACCAGCTCCAGCAGTTCGGTAAAGCGCTTAGTGTTGGCCGCAGTATATCCCGTCAGGTAAATGGCTTTTGCTTTAACCCGCGGGTTTTCCGCCTGATCCGGCGGCGGCAGGCTGACAAAAAAAGGTCCCAGCTCCTCCTTTAAAGCCGCCTCCCGCTGCCGCCTTGCTTCCAGTTCACGCTCCCTGGCCAGCCTTTCCTCTTCCTCCCGGCGCCGCTGTTCCGCTTCAGGGTCCGCTTCCGGGTCCGCCTCCGGGTCTGCCTGCTGCTCCTGCTGCCGATCATTAAGATCATCAGGACGGGACAGGGTCTCCTGCATACAGCCGGGAAACAAGAGCAGCAGCAGGGAAAGAAAGGCACAGGCAAGGACTGTTTTTTGTCTTTTTCTCATTTTATCCCCCAATTCCTCTCACTTGGTCCACCAGCGATGCAGTTTTTTACTTCCGGACAAGCTGTATCCAGGTTTGCCCGTAAACACGTTCAATTTCCCGGCCGTCCTGGAAATAAAAGCGCGTGGGGGAACTCTCGTTTTCTTTACGCCAAGTGCCGCGGAACTTCTGACCCTGGCAGTAATACTCTATTGTTCCTTCCCCGACAAGATCGGCTGTTGGCCGGCCGCGGCTGTCATTATAAAACGGCACATACTGGACAATAATATTTCTGGCCGTTATAGCAGTACCGTCGGCATCTTTATGCTGCTTGCCGTTAATGTAGCGGTAGTAATAACCCTCTTTCTCCACATAAGTAAAACCGATACGATAAGTGTTGCTGTAAGTGATGTCAAAGGATGTTGCCTTTTGTCCTTCCCGGTCCAGGTAAGCAGGCCGCAAGGTGACGGACTCGGAAGGCGACATGAGCTTCAGCTGCTGCAGATTAACATACAGGTTGTGGGGAGCTTTGCGACGTGAATCACGGTAAAAAGCTTTGCTGCCCGATGCCAGCGCATTGACGCTCTTCATGTCAAGTTTGGCGAGCACATCAATATTGTCATATGAACCGCCGGCATGAACAAAACAGATTTTGTTTTCCTGCCCCAACTGGATGTTATGCAGCCTGGCGCTGCGCACAGGTCCCACTTTGGCGGGAAAATCGGCAAAAAGAGCCAGGTAACGGGTAATACGCCCTTCCACCTCATACTCGTATACTACGCTTGCCTGGGCAAGACCGTGCTGCGGTCTGGCCGCTGCATGATTGTCAATAACAACGCCATAGACGGGAGTCCTTTCAGCCTGGGGCACTTTTTTCAATTCTTCTTCCAGCTCTTCCTTCGCCGCAGCCAGAAGATTGTCAACCTGCTTTTTTTCTGCCAGCAGGTTTTTATGTTCTGCTTCCAGCCGGTACTGCAGCTCCTCCAGGTTCTTCTTTTCCGCCTGCAGTGCTGTTTTCTGCGCCTGCCACGCAGCGTATTCTTCCCGCAGTCCCGCCACAATGACTGCATCCCGGCTTAAAATGCGGGACAGGTAGACAACGCGGGAAATCAAATCGCCAAAATCCTCGGCTGCCAGGATTACTTCCAGGTAAGACAGACCGCCTTTCATGTAGGCACTGCGGACGCGCTCGCCGAAGACGAGATTTTTTTCCGACAAAGCCTCCCCGGCCGCTGCCAGCGCCGTTTCCGCATCCTGCAGCCGTTTTCCGGAAGCTTCCATCTCCGCATTTAGTTCTTTAATGCGTGTTTCCCGGTTCCGGATATTTTCTTCCAGTTTCTGTACAAGCTGCTCCAGTTCCGTTACTTTTTCCTGAGCTTCTTCGGGGCTGCCGGCAACAAGGCTGCCGCCGGCGGCAACAAGCAGCACTGCCAACAGCAAAGCAAAGCACAGGTAGCGATAACGTTGCACAAGCTTTACCCCCTTACACCCGCAAAAACTTTCTGATGGAAATGGAACTGCCGAGACCGCCAAGCAGGGTGCCCAGCAGCACCAAACCGGCATATATGGGAAGCAACTGCTCTCCCGCTGTTACCGGCCGGATAAAAAAGATCAGTGCATCCTGCTTAAGATAGACGACCAGCCTGCTGTAGCCTGCAAACAACGCAGCCACAGCCGCCAGTGTGCCAAGCCAGCCCATGACCATCCCCTCCAGTAAAAAAGGGAAACGGATATACCAGTCACTGGCGCCCAGGTATTTCATAATGCCGATTTCCTCCTGCCGTGCCAAAACTGATAAGCGGATGGCAGTAACAATCAGGAAAACGGCGCCTATGGCCAGCAGGCCACTGATGCCCACAAAAAGAGAATTGAGCCAGCCTGTGATTTTAACAAGACGGCTGATAATCTCTTCACCATATTCCACCAGCTCAACCCCGGGCAGAGCACGGATGGCCGCCGCCAAGGCCGGTACCGCCTCAGTATGTAACGCGCGCACGCGGAAAGCATCCGGCAGGGGGTTATTGTCACCTTCAAGACCGACCAAAAAAGATTCATCACCCAGTGAACGGGCAAACTCCGCCAGCCCGTCGTGCTTGGAAATAAAACGCACAGTATCCACTCCGTCCAGGGCGCTGATTTCCGCCTCCAGCGCCGCTGTCTCGGCATCATCATACAGGAAAACGCTGATTTCCACATTTGTGCCGATATCGCTCATCAATTGGCGGGCATTGACGGCAAGCAGCAAAAAACCGCCCAGGATCGCCAGCGAAACCGCAATAATACAGGAAGTCACCACGGCCAGCCAGAAATTGCGCCGCAGGGAGACAAAGCTCTGACGCAGGCAGTATTTAAATGAGTTGAAATTCATTGGCATAACTCCCCCGTTTTTCATCCCGGACCAGCCGGCCATTTTCCAGGCTGATCACCCGTTTTTGCATTCTGTCCACCACATCCCAGGCGTGGGTGGCAATAATTACGGTTGTCCCGCCCCGGTTAATGTCGGCAAACAACTCCATCAGCTGCCAGGATGTTTCCCTGTCCAGGTTACCTGTCGGTTCATCCGCCAGTAAAAGGACAGGATCTTTCACAAGAGCCCGGGCGACGCCCACCCGCTGCTGCTCTCCTCCCGAGAGCTCCGCAGGGAAAGATTTTTCTTTGCCTGCCAGGCCAACTTTGGCCAGGACCCGCGGTACTTTGACGTTGATTTCTTTTTTTGACTTTCCCAGGACTTCCAGGGCAAAGGCCACATTTTCAAAGACGGTTTTCTGTTTCAGCAGGCGGAAATCCTGAAAAACCATGCCGATCTGACGGCGGTGTCTTAACAGCTGCTTTTTGTCAAGCCGGGCTATGTCCCGCCCATGAAAAAAAATCTGGCCGCCGGTAGCCAGCTGTTCACGGAACAGTAATTTGATTAATGTACTTTTACCTGCACCGCTGGGCCCTACCAAAAACACAAACTCTCCCTGGGCAATTTCCAGCGTCAGGTTGGAAAGGGCAGCCTGTTTGCTGCCGGGGTAAGACTTTGTTACATTACGGAACATAATCATTGTGTGCACCTCTTCTCTGCGATCGCGACTTATACAAAATTCGACTGTTTGCCCGTTTAATCCTCTCTGTAAAAAAAACTTAACATAAAAAACAATCTCCCCCGCATGTGGAAGAGATTGAGTATAGCCGGCAAAAAAGCGTGCCGGTAGTGCAGGCACGCTTGTGGTTGCAGCGCCAGAAGTTCGGGAAATTCTAATCTGACCCCTTAATTTCCAGGCGTTCGCCCAGGGCATAATAACTGCCGTCTCCGGGCAGGAAAGCAATGGGCTTGATTTTCTCCGTAACAGGCATATGAGACTCATTAAGACAATCTGAGCAGACTTTAACGTCTTTGATTTCACCGATAAAAATGGTATGCAGCCCCAGGTCTTCCGCTTTAATCACTTTACATTCAATGGTGACGGGGAATTCTTCAATATAGGGGGCATCAACCAGTGCGGAGCGGACAGGTGTGAGGCCGGTGGCGGCAAATTTGTCCGTGTCGCGCCCGGATGTTTTGCCGATAAAATCAATTTCCTTCAGCTGGTCCTGTGAGGGGATATTGACGGTAAACGCTTTGCGTGTCATCAGCGCTTGGTAGCTGTAAGTTTCTTTGCGCACTGACACGGAAATGCTGGCAGGATTCCCGTTCACCACACCGGTCCAGGCTACTGTCATGACATTGGGTTTTCCTTTGGCGTCATATGTACCTACAGCCACCAGCGGACAGGGATACATAAAAGTTGAAGTTCCCACTGATTCTTTCATCTTCTCGCCTCCTTTTAACAGGTCGTGCAAAATCTTTTATCCGCCAGGTACTACGCTTATTTCGGCATACAGGACAAAAATCCTTTAGCCGGCAGGCAATCTTTTCAGGCGGAACTTGCAGCCAAAACCTGCAAGCGCCGCTAGATGCTGCCATATAATTTCCGTAAATTTTCCAGGTTCATCCCGCCAAACAGGCCGCTTGTGGTACCGAGAATAAACGGGCCGTTTTGTGCGTAAATTTTTATTTCTGCCTGCAGCGCCGCCAGATAATGCGTATCAGCCGCCGCCTCCAGGTCTGCCGTGTCAAGATGGCCCCAGAGACAAATGGGTGAGGCGGCATGCCGGCGCAGCTCTTCCACCCGCATACCCGCCCCCTTTTCCAGGCACTGCAGGCCGGTGAAACCTGCGCTGATAATATCCGCCAGCACCGCCAGGTAATTGCCGTCCGAGTGGTAAAAAACCGGCAGGTCCAAACGGCGGACCGCCTCCACCTGACGGGCAAGGCTGGGAATAAAGTATTGCCGGAATATTTCCGGACGGGCAAACAAACCCTGCTGGTGGGCAATATCGTCTGCCAGAATAATTCCGTTAATACCTTCCGCCGCCAACAGTTCAACCTGGTAAAGGTTCAATTTTTCCACCTGTGCCGTCAGGTCTGCCACTGCCGCGGGGGAACGCA
>DUUE01000141.1 GCA_012841735.1 Bacillota bacterium
CATGGCGGGACGCGGCTGCCGGCGGCGTCCCGGCTGAATATGGGGCGAGCCAAAGAGCCATACTAGTTTTATGTGTGTACTGACAATTGTAGTGCAAAGGAGGATTTTATGGCCAGGTATAAAAAAAAGCCGGAAAAAATGACACCCAGGGAAAAAGCTCTTGAGCTTTTGAAAATGGAAATAGCCGAAGAACTTGGCCTTGGCGGCAAAGTCAGGGAGAAGGGGTGGGGAAACCTTAGCGCCCGGGAAACAGGGAGAATAGGCGGTCTCATGTCCAGGCGCCTGCGGGAAATAAAAACGGAAAGACAGTAGTTGCTGCCGGAGCATCGTTGCCTTGTCTTGCCGCCTCCCCCACAGTATGGTATAAAAAAGAAAAACACTGGAGGATACCATGAGATTGGGATGCCACTTATCCATTGCCAAAGGCCTGGACAATGCTGCTGCAGAAGCTAAAGCACTGGGAGCAAATACTTTTCAGTTTTTTACCCGCAACCCGCGTGGGGGAAAAGCCCGGGCAATCGGTGAAAAAGAAATTGCCGCCTGGCTGGCTGTACGTAGTGAAGAAGACCTTTTTCCCGTAGTGGCCCACCTGCCTTATACCGTCAATATGGCGGCACCGGTGGAACGGCCGCATGCTTTTGCCAAAATGATTGTTGCTGAAGACCTGGAGCGCATGGAGGCAATCGGGGCGGAGTATCTGGTTGTCCACCCGGGTTCGCATGTTTCTGCCGGGAAAGAGGCGGGTATCAGGCGCATCATCGCTTGCCTGGAAGAAGTATTCCTGCCTCACAGCGGCAATTGTGTCTTGCTTTTGGAGACAATGGCGGGGCAGGGGACGGAGATCGGGACTCTGGCGGATATCGCTGAAATTATTACTGCCCTGGGCAGACCTGAACGCCTGGGTGTCTGTCTTGATACCTGTCACCTGACAGGGGCTGGTTTTGATTTTTTGCAAAAAGAGGAAGTGGAACGAATGCTTTTGGAAGTGGACGGGCTGTTTGGCATAGACCGCATTTGTGCCGTGCACCTGAATGATTCCAAATTTCCTCCGGGCAGCAGGAGAGACAGGCATGCCCGCATCGGAGCCGGCTACCTGGGTAAAGAAGGGCTGCTGAATTTTATCACTCATCCCCTGCTTGCCGGGCTGCCGTTTATCCTGGAAACACCTGTGGATGATTACAGTGAATATGGTGTGGAGATAGCACTGCTGCGGGAGTGGGTCGGCAAAACGGAATAATGCAACAGAACATACAGCTGCCGGAATAAAACGGCAGCTGTTTACTGCAGGAAAAACCAGACAGGCTGACAGATTGTGTTACTTTCTGGAAAATGTTATGATGGTGGTAAGAGGAATGCTCCGGCTGTAAATGTTGCAGTGTGCTTCAGGCTGCGCACAGAGCACAGGAGAGGAAGGTGTGCCTGTTGTGGCTGCAGGGAAAAACGGCATGACAAAAAGAAAATATCAATATTTGCTGGTGGTTTTTTCACTGTTGGTGTGTCTATATTTTGTCCTGGTTCTTTACGCCGGGTATTTATGGGGCAGTCACTTTTATTTTGGCCTGCTGCTGATTATGTTTTTCCTTCCTGTTATCTGGCTGCTGGCAGAAAAAATGAAGAATGCCGGTCTGGTTGAGGAACTGCGGGCGTCATGGGGACTGAAAACAGACAGAGTCAGGGATATGGCGGAGCTGAAAAATTACACGCACTTATTTCCGGCCGATCCGGAGACAGAAAGTATACTGAGTGAACAGTCAGTGGAAGACCTGCATTTAGACCTGCTGTTTGCCCTGATTGACAGGACACTGACGACACCCGGTGCCCAG
>DUUE01000386.1 GCA_012841735.1 Bacillota bacterium
CGGCCTGCATACATCACATAAATCCGATGAGCATACCGGGCAATAACCCCCAGATTGTGAGTCACAATTACCAAAGAAGCGTTGATTTGATTTACGGTATCCTTCATCAGTTCCAGCAACTGTGCCTGGGTTGTGACTCACAATCTGGGGGTTATTGCCCGGTATGCTCATCGGATTTATGTGATGTATGCAGGCCGGATTGTGGAATCAGGTCTGGTGGATGAGGTGTTTGGTCAGCCACTTCACCCATATACACAGGGACTCTTACAGTGTGTACCACGTTTGGATCTCGCGAAAGAAGAAGAACTTACGACGATTGTAGGTACACCTCCCAACTTAATCGAGTTGCCGTCATATTGCCCGTTTTACCCCCGTTGTTTTGCGAGCGAAGAGTATTGCCGTCAACATGCCGTTCCTGAACTGGATTATTTCGGGGGAGAACATTATGCCGCCTGTCATGTTCTCAGCGGGGGTGAATTAAATGAAGCAATCAGTTAGTAATGAGAATATTGTAGAAGTTAAAAATCTGAAAATGTATTTCCCGGTTACCAGGGGGCTTTTACGTCGCAAGGTCGCCGACGTTAAGGCTGTAGACGGCATCAGCTTTAAAATTCGCAGGGGAGAAATCATGGGGCTGGTTGGTGAGAGTGGCTGCGGAAAAACTACTACAGGTCGCTGTATATTACGACTGTATTCCCCCACAGAAGGACAAATATACTTTAACGGTGAAGACTTATTTGCAAAAAGATCCAAAGAAGAAACAAAAAAACTGTCCAAAGAAATAGCTTTTATATTCCAAGACCCACAAGGTTCTCTCAATCCCCGCCACACTGCTGGCAGAATAATCGGTGAGCCACTGTGGTTTCATAATCTTGTGCAAGGCAGAAATGAATATGAAGAGATGGTGGACAGGCTTTTGACGCTTGTCGGGCTGGAATCTTACATGAAAAACCGCTTTCCGCATGAGTTTAGCGGAGGACAGAGGCAGCGCATCGGAGTGGCCCGCGCTTTGGCCAGCAAGCCTTCTTTAATTATCTGTGATGAGCCCGTGTCAGCTCTTGATGTTTCCATCCAGGCTCAGATTATTAACTTGTTAAAGCGACTGCAAAAAGAGTTCAATGATTTAACATATTTGTTCATATCGCACGACTTGTCTGTTGTCCGCTATTTCAGTGACCGCATCGCAGTGATGTACCTGGGACGAATCGTGGAGATTGCAGATTCGCTGGAACTGTACGACAATCCCCGGCATCCCTATACCAAGGCGCTTTTATCGGCGATTCCCATTCCGGATCCTTTTCTGGAGAGAAAACGGGAACGCATTGTGCTTAAGGGTGAAGTTCCCAGCCCCTTAAACCCGCCAAAGGGATGCCATTTTCACCCCCGGTGCCCCATTGCAGTGGAGGAATGCCGCATTAAAGCGCCGGAGATGCGGGACATCGGCGGCGGCCATGAGGTTGCCTGTCACCTGGTATAAATATGCGTTTCTGTGTAGTTGCTGATGCCGATTGCATTGCTTATCATTAACTCAATATAAATTAATACAGTTGCCAATAGTGTCAAAAGGAGGTAAAAACATGTTGCTGGAAGGAAAAATTGCGTTAGTGACAGGTGCCGGAGGTGGCGGTCCGGGCGGCATGGGCAGGGGAATAGCACTTTGCCTTGCCAGGGAAGGTGCAGATATCGCAGTAAATGATATCGATAAAGACCTGGCGGAAGCGACTGTGCTTGAGGTTGAAGCCATGGGACGCAGGGCTATTGCTCTTCCCTATGATGTTACGAAAGATACAGAAGTGGACAAAATGGTGGCAAAAGTGGTTGAGGAATGGGGCGGCATTGATATCCTTGTCAACAGCGTGGGACTCGGCCTTCCCGTCCTGGTTGAGGACATGACAACCGATGAATGGCGCGAAGTGATGGGGAGAAACCTGGATGCGCCGTTTTTCTGCTGCAGGGCGGTAATTCCCGTAATGAAAAAGCGCGGTGGAGGCAAAATCATTACGATTGGGTCCATGGCGGGGAAAAAAGTGTCGGCAATGGCCGGTGCTTCATATGCTGCCGCCAAGGCCGGCGTGCTCGGATTTACCCGCCAGTTTGCCAACGAAGTCGGTCCCTATAACATCAATGTTAATGTTATCTGCCCGGCAGGGGTGCTCTCCAGCTATCAGCCTGCGGAGCAGGAGGTGCTTGAGAAGGTCAGACCCGAGAGAATTCCCATACGGAAAGTCACCGTTTCTGAAGATATAGGCAATGCGGTAGTGTTCCTGGCTTCCGAGTGGGCCAGAACAATAACCGGGACAAGTATTGATGTAGACGGTGGAGTATCCAACTCTGTCGGTGACTGGGACAGCTATGTAAAGAGAAGAAAGGAATGGGTCGCGGCCAACCGCAAATAATAATGTCTTTGACTAACTTAAGGGGGCATAAACTTGTGTACAAACACGATTTACAGTTGTTTGGAACCAAGAGGTGATTTTCCCGACATTAAACTGTTTCCCCTTGCCGAACGGGTTGAGGCCTTAAACCAGAAAACAATATATTTTGTGGACAACGGGAAAAAAGGCTCTGATGCAATCTTAAGATCAGTGATGGACCTGATGCGGGAATCTTATCCCGAAGCCAACCTTGTCTATTATCCCAAAACAACCCGTTTCTTCCAGCCGGAGTCTGAAGACTGGTGGAAAGAGATCGAAGTGAATGCCGATGCGGCGGTGGTGTCTGTAGGCGATTGAGGGTCATGTACGATGTGGTGTATCCACATCCAGACCGAGCTGGAAAAGCGGGGCGTACCGACGGTAGCAATTATTACGGACCCCTTTGTGGTTAATGCCCAGTCGGCTGCGGAATTGTTCGGGGTTCCCCGGGCAAGAAGAGTCGTGATCGGTCACCCGGTAGCCAATGAAGCCGAAAAAGACACCCCCCGCAAGATCAAAAAAGTGTATGGCGATATTATAAACTGTCTTGTCGGCCCGCTTAGCGAGGAAGAGGCCAGTTCGGGGATTAAAAAGATTCCCAAGCGGGAGCGGATTTTTGCCCGGGGGACACTGGAAACTTTACAGGAAGAGTTTCTTGCCGCCGGCTTAACTGATGGCTTACCGGTAATCATTCCCACGGAAGAAAAAGTAAAAGAAATGTTAACAGGAACGAGCCATTCCCCGGACGAGCTAATCGGACTGATGCCGCCTGAAAACTGGGAGGTTACAGTGGAAAAGGTGGCTATCAACGGGGTCATGGCCGGCTGTGTGCCGGAACATATGCCGGTTTTGCTGGCCATTGCCGAAGCAATGGTGGATCCCAAAACCGAGGTAGAGACTTTCAGCCGCAGCACAGCCTCTTTTTCCTTCTGGGCGGTGGTAAACGGTCCTATCGCCGGGGAAATCAAAATGAATTCCAAGGGTAATGCTCTGGGGCCCGGGTGCAGGGCCAATGCAGTCATAGGGCGCAGTATCCGGCTGTTCCTTATCAACCTGGGAGGATCCAAACCGGGTGTAAATGACATGTCCGTTTTGGGCAGCGCACTGAAGTATGGTTTTGCTTTTGCCGAAAATGAAGAGGAAAGCCCTTGGGAACCATTTCATGTAACCCACGGTTTCAAAAAGGAAGACAGTGTGGTGACCGTCTTTAAATCATGGGGCTATCGCTCTGCCGCCATCGGGTCGCCATTGGGACATGGGTTGGCCAACATTGCCTGGGTGGCGCAGAATGCTGTGGGACGGAATCTTTTACTTGTAATGAATCCCCTCCTGGCCAAGCTGATTACCCGTGAAGGTTTAACGAAAGATGATGTTCGGCATTACCTGTGGCAGAGCCTGCAGGTGACAGCCGCAGAATGGCTGGAGGATGCAGACCGCCCTGCAAAAGAAGTACCCAAATGGTATAAACACTTTTTGCAGGGAGTAATGGTTCCCCGGTTTAATACACCACGGTCCTTTGAAATTATTGTTACCGGCAGTCAGGCCAATCCCTGGTATCAAATATATGAAGGTGTAACTCCAGCCGCCGGAACGTCCAAGTCAATCGACAAGTGGAGATAAATTGCAAGCTCCTTTTGTTTGGTCGCGGACAAAATGTTAGGTTGTGGAAGTCTGTTAACAATCTATAATATTGGAGGTGCCGGAAATGAAGCGGGAAAGCAGAGTAGCTATTGTAGTTGGCAGCGGCAGTGGTATTGGAAAAGCAACAGTCAAGCATTTGGCGGCAAACGGAATTAAAGTGATGGCCGCCGATATTGACTTCGAATCGGCCCGCAAGGTGGCGGAAGAGGCGCAAAGCGGCGCGGATAACTGTGAGGTGACGCCGATTCAGGTAGACATGACCAATGAGCAAGAGGTAAAAGAGATGGTCAGAAGCACCCTGGAAAAATACGGCCGGATTGATATTCTGGTCAATGTTGCCGGCGGTTCTTCGGGGCGCTTCATACGGGAAAAAGCGGGTCCTTTTGCAGAATCAACAACGGAAGAATGGGACCGTATCATTGCCATCAACC
>DUUE01000140.1 GCA_012841735.1 Bacillota bacterium
GACGGAAAAGTGACCTGGTATGTCAAACCGTTAAAACATACCGATTTCTACTTTGTTGCTTCGGCTCCGGACCGTATCATTTACAACCCGCTGCACTCTACGCTGGCAAGAGTTACTTTTACACTGCCGGTATTTATTTTTTTCGTCATTATTGTGATTAACAATTATGCTTTCGGCAGTATAGGCAAGCTGGCCAAAAAGCTGGAGGAAAGAAAAAACTGGTATAAGCAGGCTGCTTTAACCGACCAGCTGACAGGAGTATTTTCCCGGCGCCACTTTAATGAAATTTTCGAGCAATACCTAAACGGCACCGTTCCGGTACAGGCGCCGCTAGCCATAGCCATGACTGATGTCAATAATTTTAAGCACATAAATGATACATACGGCCATCTCACGGGAGATGAAGTGTTGAGAGAAATTGCCTGTGTGTTAAAAACACATGTACGCAGTGAAGACAAGGTTATACGCTATGGCGGCGATGAGTTCCTGCTCCTGCTGAAAGACTGTACACTTGAAACTGCCGAAAAAGTGCTTTCCCGTGTCAATAAAACATTACAGGCAAACAGTAAATTCAATTTTCCCATAGAAATTTCATACGGGATTTCCATTATCAGGGGAAAAGAAGAATTGCCGCAAGCCATTCAGGCTGCCGATGCAAGAATGTATAAAATGAAAGAAAAAAACAAAGTGCAGGATAATACCACCTTTGACCTGCTGCCGCCCGTGCCGCTGAAGCAACCCTTTTAGTTGTCTCGTCTCAAATACGCCTCGATAAAATATCGGGGCCTTTGTTTTGCCTCCAGGTAAAGCTTGCCCACATATTCACCGACGACGCCGATGGACAGCAACTGCAGAACCCCTATGGCCCAAACGGTCATAACAATCGTAGTCCAGCCGGGCACCGTCTTCCCCTGGTAATGGAGCAGGAAAAAGTATACACTCATAATGATACTTAAAATAAAGATGACAAGTCCCAGGACAAATATAAAGCGCAACGGTTTTATACTGAAAGACGTAATTCCGTCTGCGGCAATATTAAGCATTTTCTTTAACGGATATTTGGTTTCTCCCGCAAAACGCTCATGCCGTTCGTACTCAACAATGTCCGTTTTGAATCCGATTAACGGTATTATCCCCCGCAGAAACAGGTTGGCTTCTTTGTATTCCGCCAGGCAATTAAGCGCCCTTTGACTCAGCAGGCGAAAGTCGGCATGATTGAAAACAAGCTCCACTCCCATCAGGTGCATTAATTTATAAAAGCTTTCCGCTGTAAATCTCTTGAAAAAGGTGTCGCTTTGCCGCCGGCTCCTTACACCGTAAACAATTTCAGCGCCCTGCACATAAGCTTCCAGCATTTTGTCCACTGCTTCTATATCATCCTGCAAATCCGCATCCATAGTGACAACCACATCAAAATTGTCTTTAACCGTCAGCAAGCCTGCCAAAAGTGCATACTGGTGTCCCCTGTTTCTGGAAAGCTTAATGCCCTCAATCCTTTCATGCTTTTGATGATACTCCCGGATAACGGACCAGGTTCCATCCGTTGACCCGTCATCCACCAGTGTGATTCTGCTTTCGGGACTGACCATTCCTTTTGCTTCCAAACTGTCCATCTTTTGCAGCAACTTCGTAATGGTAACCGCCAGGACTTCTTCTTCATTGAAGCAAGGAATGACGAAACACAGTTTATTCATAAACCACCTCAATAAAAAATGCTATTTTTTCCGCCCGCCGCTCCGGAAAGCGCGCCGCTCCGGGGCAAAGACTCTTTTCTGCCCGCTGTAATTGGCAAGCACTGAAAAGACAATGGCCATGCCTTTTGCCACCGCCAGCACACCGGTTGCCGCCATTGTGCAGTGTAATACAAGCAGTGAAACCCCCAGGGAAAATACATTGACAGCAATAAAGCCGGCTATCCTTTTTGCGTGGAGCAGGTTTTTGCTTCTGAAGGTATACCTGCCATTAAGCAGGTAGCTTACAATCATGCCGCTTGCATAACCTATAACCTGGGCGATACTGATGTTAACACCCAAAAAATGTACCGCACAAAAGAAAAGCAGTGCATCGGTTGCCGTATTAACCGCCCCGACAAGGCAAAAGCGGAAAAAACGGCCGCTGCCGGCTCCGTCCTTCAAGCTATGAATTATCTTCAGCATAGCTCCTCCTCACCCACAAAACGGGACGGACACCCAGTTCAGTGGTAACCAGCCGGTGATACACCTGATAATCCGGAGCAACCACACGTACCAGATTCAGGCTGCTGTAATAGGGAGTTCTCAGCCAATAGCTTTCTTGCAAAACTGCTGCCCTGGGGGAAAGAAGCCGCAGCTGTTCAAGATCGGCAACAGAAGGCAGCGTGACAGAGGCCACATATTCCCGCTGATAAGCCCGACCGCTGTTTTCATTGGCATATTTCAGGCACGAGAACCAGTAATGGGGCCGGTCTCCCGCCGTTGCGCCATCAATTTCAGCATAATTAAGAATTAAAGGGAAGGACGTTTTTTTGATTACATCCTGCTCCTCCGGAGAAAACCAGGTGTCCATTTTTTGCGCCAGTTTTTTTGCGACTGCCGCCTGTGGCAAAGAATTGGATGACTCGTCAAAAATGCTGTGAAATAAAATGTCTTTTGCTATTAGTTTAATCCATCCATCCTTTTCTTCAAGCACATACCATTCTATCGGCCTGTTGTCCCGGAGTCCGAAAGTTATAATTTCAGGCTGTCGCCACACTGGCAGCAGAAACAGGAAAAATGTTGCAGCCGCAGCAAAAGCTGCCGTAATTTTATAGTGGCGGATCATTGCTTCCACATGATCATAGAGCAGCATGACAAGTAAAAGGTCCAAATGAATATTAAATAAAAACATGTGCTTGATAAGATCCGCTTCCCCATTCCCAATTACAGGCACGATGAATTGTCCCGCCGCACAGCCCACCAGTGCCAACCTTAACATAACCCGGTAACCGTCAGCCCTTTTTCGCCACAGAGAAAGCAAATTCAGCAAAGAAAGCAACAAAATGCCGGAGATCATGAACAAAGCTTTTCCTGATAATCGTTTTCTCGCCGTCTCCCATACATTTAATTTCCCTGTAAAAACCAGATCTCCTGTCGTGCTTGTATTGGACAAATATGTGGGACGGAGAGGCAAAGCGGCTTCCGCACTTTTATCAAGCTTTTTGAGAAAATAGCCCGGATGTGTCAAGTAATACCTTAAGACAGCTCCTTTTCCCACATGGTCAAAAAAAAGTGCTGCAAAATCATCCCCGTAGATATCGTACGGATGCCGTAAATAGCCGTGGGTGGACTCCAGTTGCAGCAACTCTTCAGGCAAGCCCAGTTCCTTTATTGCTTTTTCCGGTTCAGGATGATCTTTTAAAACACCAAAGAAAACGGCATGATAAGTTGTTACTTTCTGCATCCACTGCGGAGCGTTTTTTACATACCCGGCCGCTCCCCACAGCATAACAAGAACAGCAGCGCCAATAACCAGTTTCTTGGGGAGATCTTCGTTTTTCAGTACATAAAAGATTAATGCCATGCCAAGCAGCACTGCAGACGGGAAATTTGCCGTTTTGGAGCCGGAAAAAACAAACAAAGACACAAGTAAACCTATGTAAAAAACAGGATGCACTTTTCCCCGTTCCAGCAGGAGCAGCATCACAAAAGCCAGCAACAAAAAGATAAGAGTGGTTGCTTCGCCGAAAAAGGAATTCAGGTAAACCAGGTAGCCTGTATCGAGAAAAATAAATAAGACAATGATTTTAAAGAAGAAGTTTCCGGCAGGGGATTGCAGCCATGGAACCCTTAAAACCAATGTCAGGGCGAGTCCATAAAAAAAATATATAAAGCTGTCTGAAAAACAATTCTGAACTGATGCGGGTCATTGTGCGTCAGTTTATTGTAGAGGCTGTTTAGAAACAAGGCGCCCTTGACAAAAAGATACTGCGTGGAATAATAAGCCTGCGGATTATCGTCAACAGGCCGGAAAAGATCCAAACCGTATGCCAAAACCGATTTTGGCTCCTCAATGAGATAATCTCCCACAAAGCTCAAGTATCTGACCGGGTCTGCCGGGCGCATGCCAAAGGCATCAAGTGTCCGCTTAAAGTCGCTGTTGTCCGCCAGGCCCATGGGGGAAGGAAAAAACAACAGTCCGGACAGCAGCAAAACTACTGTCAGAAACGTGTAAGAAGCTTTTCCCGCCGGGGGTGGTAAACAGATATTTGCCCATTCGCATCTCTCCGAGATGTGCACTGCAAAATGACTAATGTATTCGGCACATAATTCTTTTTTCCTGCATCTGCCACCGTTACAGCTCCCGGGCCGGGCAGAAGTCAAAACCGCAGAAAGCGGAAAGCGGCAAAAAAACTTTGAAGAGTAGACACGAATGGAGTAAAATATAATAGCCTTATTTACATAGCTACAGGGCAGCACGGCTAAAATGAGAATGTTTGCCTGACTAACACAAGGAGGTAAATTTATGAACAGGCTGGAAAAAGCTTTAATGCACGCCCTCTTTGTCCATCTCCACCACAACACCGACAAAGCGGTAGATTTCAATTTATTCAAGCAGTTAAACGATTATGTCGGAAGCATGTGGCCCGGCAGCTTGCTGGTGGGGCCGGATGCCAATGACGATGCTGCAGTGTTTCGCATGCCGGGTGGCGATCTGGTAGTTGCAAAAATGGAAAGCCACTGCTCGCCCGCCGTGCCGCGTCCGTATGACGCCGCTGCAACCGGAGCCGGCGGTGCCATGCGTGATGTGGTTGCCATGGGCGGGAGACCAATGTTTTTACTGGATTTCATCGGAACCAGGCCGCTGGATGAAAAAGTAATTGTGGGCCCCTGCGGCTTTAAAGGAGAATGCACCTGCGGCCAGTGTCAGGTCATGACAAGCGGTGAAAGAGTAAATCTCATGGTTAAAGGTATCAGCGACATGTGCCGAACCATGGGAGTGTTTGTGGTCGGCGGCGGATTTTCCGCGTCCTTCAGCGATATTGTGCCGGCAGTCGTTGTGTCCGTAATCGGACCGCTCGTAGTTGACAAGCCTATTACCAAGCCGGCGAAAAATGTAGGAGACCAGTTGATTATTGTGGGCGAAACGGGCAACGACGGCAATGATACCCTTTATCGCGCCGGC